>NZ_JALBGX010000106.1:0-22479 GCF_023006465.1 Rhizobium sp. PRIMUS64
ATGCGCACGCTCGGCATCGATGCGACCGCCGAGACCGGCTGCCCGCCGGTCACCGTCAAGGGCACCGGCCGCTTCCAGGCCGACCGCATCCGCATCGATGGCGGCCTGTCCAGCCAGTATGTCTCCGCGCTGCTGATGATGGCGGCCGGCGGCGACCGGCCGGTCGATATCGAGCTCGTCGGCGAGGACATCGGCGCGCTTGGCTATATCGATCTGACCACGGCGGCGATGAAGGCCTTCGGCGCCAAGGTCGAGAAGACCAGCCCGGTCACCTGGCGTGTCGAGCCGACCGGCTACCGCGCTGCCGATTTCATCGTCGAGCCCGATGCCTCGGCCGCGACCTATCTCTGGGCGGCCGAGGTTCTCACCGGCGGCGCGATCGATCTCGGTGTTCCCTCCGATACCTTCTCGCAGCCCGATGCGCGCGCCTATGACATCATCGCCAAATTCCCGCATCTGCCGGCAGAGATCGACGGCTCGCAGATGCAGGATGCCGTTCCGACGCTTGCCGTGCTTGCCGCCTTCAACGAGACGCCGGTTCGCTTCGTCGGCATCGCCAATCTGCGCGTCAAGGAATGCGACCGCATCCGGGCGCTCTCGACCGGCCTCAACCGCATTGTTTCAGGGCTCGCCCGCGAAGACGGCGACGATCTGATCGTGCAGTCGGATCCCGCACTTGCCGGCAAGCGTCTGCCGGCGGATATCGACAGCTTCGCCGATCATCGCATCGCCATGAGTTTTGCGCTCGCCGGGCTGAAGATCGACGGCATCACCATTCTCGATCCCGATTGCGTCGGCAAGACCTTCCCCGCCTATTGGCGGACGCTGGCGGCACTCGGCGTGACCTATCAGGACAACGATTGACGAAACGCGCAGCCGAGGCTGCCGGCGGGAGACAGGGATGGGGCGTCGGTTTTTCGGATTTTGCTTTGCACTGCTGTTGATGCTCGCCGCCCCGGCGGCCTTTGCCGCCGAGGTGATCGACAGTTTTGCCTCCGACATCGCGCTCGAAAAAAGTGGCGCGATGACGGTGACGGAAACGATCACCGTCAATGCGGAAGGCAATCAGATCAACCACGGCATCTTCCGTGATTTCCCGCTCTATTTCACCGATGCCGCGGGCCGCCGCCGCAGCGTCGATTTCGATATGGTGTCGGTCCAGCGCGATGGCGATAACGAGCCCTGGCACACCGAATCGATATCAGGCGGCATCCGCATCTATGCCGGTTCTGCCGACGTGACCGTGACGCCGGGCCGTCATCGATACGTCTTCACCTACAGGACCAATCGCCAGATCCGCTATTTCGACGATCACGACGAACTCTATTGGAACGTCACCGGCAATGGCTGGATCTTCCCGATCCGCTTGGCCACCGCGACGGTGAAGCTGCCGCCCGGCGTCGGCGCGACGGAGACGGCCTTCTTCACCGGCCCCCAAGGTGCGACGGAAAAGAATGCCCGCGTCAGCGAAACCGGCGCTGGCCTGGTCTTTTCCACCACCGCGCCGCTTGATGCCCACGAAGGCCTGACCTTCGCGATCCGCTTGCCGAAGGGTTCGATCGATCCGCCGAGCGCGGATATGGAAAGCACCTGGTGGTTGAAGGACAACCGCAATTATTTCATCGGCTTCGGCGGCCTGATCCTCGTTTTCGCCTATTACACGCGCTCCTGGCTGAAGGTCGGCCGCGATCCCGCCCGTGGCGTCGTCGTGCCGCGCTGGGACGCGCCTGATGGTATCTCGCCGGCGCTGGTCAACTATATCGACAATAAGGGCTTCTCCGGCGAGGGCTGGACGGCGCTCTCTGCCACCGCCCTCAATCTTGCCGTCCGCGGCTACGTCAAGCTCGAAGACCTGAAGAATTCGATCGTCATCCAAGGCACCGGCAAACCGCTCGGCAAGGAGAAATTCCAGGCCGGCGAAATCGAACTGCTGAAGGTTGCCGGCGGTGCCGGTTCGACGCTGACGATCGACAAGGCCAATGGCGAGCGGGTGAAGTCTGTCGGCCAAGCCTTCCGCTCGGCGATCGAGAAGGAGCATCGCGGCAAATATTACAATTCCAACCTGGCTTATACCGCAGGCGGCATCGCGCTCAGCGCCGCAGCCCTGGTGATCCTGTTCGTCTTCGGTTCGCTGGCGCCCGACACCATCGCGCTGATGCTGATCCCGAGCGCCATCTCGGTCTTCGTCGCGGTGTTCGCCGCCGGCCTCGTCAGGTCGTTGCATCGCGGCAAATCACTGTTCGGCAAGATCATCGCCATCATCGCCGCCGCCGTCGGAGTTTTCGTCGGCATCAGCATTCTGGCGACCATGGTTCTGGCGCTTGCCTCCTCGCTGGTGGAACTGCACGAAACGCCGATGCTCTTTGCCGTCGGCGGCATCGTGCTTTTGAACATCCTATATTTCTTCATCATGGGCGCGCCGACCCCCCTCGGCGCCAAGATGATGGATGGCATAGACGGCCTGCGCCAGTATCTGACGCTTGCCGAGAAGGACCGGATGAACACGGCAGGCGCTCCGGAAATGTCGCCGCGGCATTTCGAGACGCTGTTGCCCTATGCGGTGGCGCTCGGCGTCGAAAAGCCTTGGTCGCGCACTTTCGAAACCTGGCTTGCGGCGGCCGCTGCCGGCGCGGCTGCTGCCTATGCGCCCACCTGGTATTCCGGCAACTTCAACAGCGGCAGCTTTTCCGATCGCATCGGCGGCTTTTCCTCGTCCATGGCCTCGACCATCGCGTCGACGATTCCCGCGCCGCCGCCATCGAGTTCCTCCTCCGGTTTTTCCGGCGGCGGCTCGTCGGGAGGCGGCGGCGGAGGCGGCGGAGGCGGGGGCTGGTAAGCTTTCCCGCTTGACCTTTTAGCCCTTGGCCCTTAACCGCCAGACAGAAAAGGAAAGGGTCGCGCATGAAGGTTCTGTTGATCGGATCGGGCGGACGCGAGCATGCGCTCGCCTGGAAGCTGGCGCAATCGCCGTTGATGACGGAATTCTACGCCGCACCCGGCAATCCCGGCATTGCCGAACACGCCGTCCTCGTGCCGGTTGACATCGAGGATCACGAAGCGGTCGCGGCCTTCTGCAAGGACAAGGCGATCGATTTCGTCGTTGTCGGCCCGGAGGCGCCGCTGGTTGCCGGCCTCGCCGACCGGCTGCGCGCCGATGGCCTTGTGGTTTTCGGTCCTTCCGCTGCCGCAGCCCAGCTCGAGGGCTCCAAAGGCTTCACCAAGGATATCTGCGCCCGCTACGACATTCCGACAGGCGCCTACCAGCGTTTCAACAATGGACCGAAGGCCAAAGCCTATATCCGCGCCGAGGGCGCGCCGATCGTCGTCAAGGCCGATGGTCTTGCCGCCGGCAAGGGCGTGACGGTTGCGATGACGCTCGACGAGGCGCTGGCGGCGGTCGACGACTGTTTCGAGGGCGCCTTTGGCGCTGCCGGCGCCGAGGTCGTCGTCGAAGCCTATCTCGATGGCGAGGAAGCGAGCTTCTTCTGCCTCTGCGATGGCAAACATGCGCTGCCGCTTGCAACCGCCCAGGATCACAAGCGGGTGGGCGAGGGCGATACCGGCGTCAATACCGGCGGCATGGGCGCCTATTCGCCGGCGCCTGTCATGACCGCCGAAATGGTTGAGCGGACCATGAAAGAGATCATCGAGCCGACGATGCGTGGCATGGCCGAGAGCGGTCATCCCTTCTCCGGCGTCTTTTTCGCCGGGCTGATGATCACCAAGAAGGGGCCGGAGCTGATCGAATACAATGTCCGCTTCGGCGATCCCGAATGCCAGGTGATGATGATGCGGTTGAAGAGCGATCTCCTGCCGCTGCTGCTCGCCACCGCCAATGGCACGCTCGATCAGGTCAAGGCCGAATGGAACGACGATCCGGCGCTGACGGTGGTCATGGCCTCCAAGGGTTATCCCGGCGCCTACGAGAAGAACACGCCGATCCTCTCCCTGCCTGACGCGGGCGAGGGCGAGAAGGTGTTTCATGCCGGCACGGGTCTGAAAGACGGTGCACTGGTTGCGACTGGCGGCCGCGTCCTGAACGTCACCGCGTCAGGTGGCACGGTCGCCGATGCCAAGAACCGCGCCTACGCGCTGCTCGACAGGGTGAGATGGGAAAACGGCTTCTGCCGGCGCGACATCGGCTGGCGGGCGATCGAGCGCGAAACGGGCTCGGAGTGAGTATAAACCGGCCCGTTCTTTAAATTTTTACCCTTTCCCCTGACGGGATGGAAACAAAGCTGCGCTATACCGCTCCCATAGTGAGACGGAGTGGCATTGATGCGTCAGATTTTCCTCGGTGCGGCAATCCTGCTGATGGCAGGCTCAGCGATGGCGTCCTCGATCGAGGTCATCGGCAAAACTGCGCCGCGCGCTGAAGGCAGCATCGTCACCGAAAGCTGTGCCGATTGCCCGCCGCTCCAGGCCGAACTGACCAAGAAGGACTACACGGTGCCGGAGCTGAAGCCCGGTGCTTTCCAGGCAAGTGAAGTCCGCGACGTCGGCGGCGAAAAGAAGATCTATCGCACCGAAGGCTGGATGGGCGGCTCGCCCGTCGTCTTCGTCAGCAAGGCGACGCCTGAATCCATGATTGCGGCCGCGCCGCCGGCGGCGCCGGTAGACGGCATCGACATGAATGCAACCACCGCGGCCGTCATTGGCGGCGACGCCAGGCCCGTTGCGGCAGGTATGGCGGAACAACCGGCAGCGATTAACGTTTCCGAGTTTAAGCTGCGATTCTAAAAAAGTTCCCTGCCCCTGCCTGATCAAGGTTTCGATCGCTTGGGGTTCCACCACCGGTGGACGAATGCACCCTCGATGAGCAGCGGGGGTGCATTCCTGTTTTGATGCGCCGGGCAAGCTGAGAGTTCGACATGATATTAGGCCGGCGGATGAAAATCCGGCGGTGTGCCTTGTAACTCTACCCCTTGATTTTGAGGGAAGTTCGCATCGCATTCAATAAAGTTAAAGCTTTTTTATAGGGTAAGCATCGATTGTTACTTACCCGGTCGCAGCATGTTTATTTTAGCAGCGGTAGACGCGTCGTTGTTTGGCGCGCTCGCACAGGCGGTAGAAAACCGCACCGGAATGCAGCTATCCATTCCCGTTGCGAGGCGTCATGAAAAATTTGAAGATATCGAAGCAGCTCATATTGCTGGTCGTCGGCCTGATGATCGCCTTTGCGATCGCCACCTCCCTGCAGATCCGATCCTCGGTCGATGCGATCTACAAGGAGCGTTATGACATGCTCCGCGCCGAGGTTCAGTCGGCGGTCTCGGTTCTCAAGCTTTACCAGGCCAAGGTAACCGCGGGCGAAATGACGCTCGAGGATGCCCAGAAGCAGGCCTACGCGACCGTCAATGGGATGAAATACGACCCGGACGGCTATTTCTTCGGCTATAGCTACGACGTCCAGATGATGTTCCACTACGACGCCGCGAAAGTCGGGCAGAACCTGAAGGGCCAGGCGGACAGCAAAGGCAAGCTCTATCGCGAAGAGCTGGTCAAGCTCGGGCAGCAGGGCGGCGGTCTGGTCGAATTTTATTCCACCAGCAAACCGGGCCAGCCGGCCGGCGATTACCGCAAGACAGCCTATGGACAGGCCTTCGATCCCTGGAAGGTCGTCGTCGTCACCGGCGTCTACATGGATGATCTCGATGCTCAGATAAACAGCACGATCCTGACCGCGCTCTCCGGCAGCATCGTTCTGTTCTTCCTTGCCATGACGGCCGCCTATATCGTCATCCGCGGCATTTCGGGACCTCTCAACAACGTCCATGCCGCCCTGAAGGCTGTCGCCGAAGAGGATGTTTCAATCACTATCCCGCATATCGGCATGAACAACGAAGTTGGCATGATGGCGAAGGCTACGCAGTCGCTGCAGGAAAAGATCAGGGAACGTCATGCGATGTCCGATCGCGAGGCGGCCCAGCAGCTGGCGCTGGAAAACGAGCGCGAAAACAATCTGCGCCAGCAGCAGGATGAAGCCACACTGCAGGCGCGAGTGGTGACGACGATCGGCCAGGCGCTGGAGATGATCGCCCGCGGCGATCTCACCGTCCGCTGCGCCGATCTCGGCCAGAAATACGCCGCCCTTCGCGACAACTTCAACGATGCGCTGTCGCATCTCGAAGCCGCCATGGCCAAGGTCAGCGCCAAAGGCACCGACATCGGCACCAGCAAGGAAGAGATCCGCCGCGCTTCCAACGAGCTGTCGCAGCGCACCGAGCGCCAGGCCGCCAGCCTTGAGGAAACCTCGGCCGCGCTCGACGAACTCACGGTCGCCGTCCGCCAGACCGCCGATGGCGCCCATGAAGCCAGCAAGCGTGTCCACGCGGTCAGCACCGAAGCCACCCATAGCGATGCGATCGTCACCCAGGCGATCGAAGCGATGAGCGGCATCGAGAAGTCGTCGTCGGAGATTACCAAGATCATCGGCGTCATCGACGAGATCGCCTTCCAGACCAATCTGCTGGCGCTGAATGCCGGCGTCGAGGCAGCCCGCGCCGGCGAATCCGGCAAGGGGTTTGCGGTCGTCGCCCAGGAAGTCCGCGAACTTGCCCAGCGTTCCGCCGCGGCCGCCAAGGAGATCAAGGACCAGATCGCCCGCTCCTCCAGCCAGGTCGACCACGGCGTCCGTCTGGTCGGTGAGGCAGGCGAGGCGCTGAAGCGCATCTCCGACCAGATCAAGGCCGCCAACGAGATCGTCGCCAAGATCGCCCACAGCGCCTCGGAACAGGATACGACGCTGCGCTCGATCTCCTCGTCGATGAACCAGCTCGACGCCGCCACCCAGCAGAACGCCGCCATGGCCGAGGAGACCACGGCATCGGCCGAAACGCTGGCCAGCGATACTGACGAGTTGATCGACCTCATCCGCGGCTTCCGGGTCAGTGGCGAAAGCGCCGCTCCGGCCATGCATCAAGGTCGCCGCGCCGCTTAAACGGCGCGGGGACAAAAGCGTTTTTATCACCAAATTTTTAGCGGCCGTCGGTTCTCCGGCGGCCGTGCCTTTTGAGGCTCATTGCGCGATACGGTCGATCAGTTCCTCGATCTGGTGATCGGAAAACACCTCGACGCCATCAGCTTTCAGCGCCGCCGCCGTCACGCCGTGGCCGGCCTGCTTGCGGCCGGAAAAGGTGCCGTCATAAATGAAAGCCGAACCGCAGGAGGGGCTGCCGTCGATGAGCAGCGCATAGCGGCAGCCTGCCTGTCGTGCGAGCGCCACGGCATTTTCCGCCGCCTGCAGGAACTCTTCCGTCACGTCGGCGCCCGTCAGCTCGACAACCCGCGCCGTGCCGGCCAGCACCTCTTCGCCGGTTGCGGCATTTGCGATCTCGGCCGGCGGCCGCGGCACCGTCATGCCTGCCGACATCTCCGGACAGATCGTCACCAGCCGGCCCTCGGCCTGCCATGTCTCGATCACAGGATGAAGCAACGGCTTCGCCCGGCCGTCATAGCGGACGGCCTGGCCCATAAGACAGGCGCTGACAAGAATCTTGCTCTGCATGTCTCTTGAATAACGCGATGACGGCGGCAATGCCAGACCGCCGATGGCGGCCGAATATCACCCCGAGATCTTCGAGAAATCCGCAACCGTTCCGGTCGCTTCGCGGATCAGCCGCAGCAGGGCGAGACGGTTGGCGCGGATGGCGGCGTCCTCGTCATTGACGAGCACGTCTTCGAAGAAGCGGTCGACCGGGCCGCGCAGCTTGGAAAGCGCTTCCATTGCCGAGCGGAAGTCTTCCCTGGCGACCGCGTCCGAGGCATCCTTCGAGGCGCTGGAGATTGCGGCGAACAGTTCCTTCTCAGCATCGAGCTTCAGAAGCGCTTCCGAAACGCCATCGGCGATCACGGTGCCCTTCTTTTCCTCGGCGGCGAGCAGCTGCGTCGCGCGCTTGGTGCCGGCGAGCAGGTTCTTGCCGTCCTCCGAGGTGATGAAGGCCGTCAGCGCTTCGACGCGGCGCGCCACCATCAACAGGTCGTCGGCATCTGAAGTCAGCACGGCGTCGATGAGATCGTGGCGGGCGCCCTGGTCGCGCAGATAGACCTTGAGACGGTCGTGGAAGAAGGAGAGCAGGTCGCCATCCCTTGTCGTTGCCAACAGCGGCAGGCGGATCTTTCGCTCGAGCAGGATCCTGACGACACCGAGTGCTGCCCGCCGCAGCGCAAACGGATCCTTCGATCCCGTCGGCTTTTCATCGATCGCCCAGAAGCCGATCAGCGTATCGAGCTTGTCGGCAAGGGCGATCGTGATCGCCACTCTGTCCTCCGGCACGCGGTCCGACGGACCCTGCGGCTTGTAGTGGTCCTCGATCGCGGCGGCAACGGAGGCATCCTCGCCCTGCAGCGCCGCATATTTGCGGCCCATCAATCCCTGCAGTTCCGGGAATTCGCCGACGGCTTCGGTGCGCAGATCGGCCTTGGCAAGCACGGCGGCGCGATCGACCAGAGCCGCGTCGGCACCGGTGATATCAGCCAGCTCCTTGGCCAGCGCCTGGATGCGAGCGACGCGCGCGCCCTGTGTGCCGAGCTTGGCATGGAACGTCACGTCAAGCGCATCGAGCTTGGCCATGCGCTGGTCGAGCGGCTTCTTGATGTCGAGGCCGAACTTTGCCGCCGAAGCCGTGAGCGTCTCGAGATCCGGCAGATTGCCCTGGTCGCGTTTCCAGAAATGCAGCGCATCCGAAAGCCGGGCCCGCACCACCTTGCCGTTGCCGTGGACGATTTCCTTGCCACCGTCGCTTGCCTGGATGTTGGAGACGAGGATGAACTTGTTCGAAAGCGTCTCTTCACCCTGTTTGCGGGTGACAAAACACTTCTGGTTGGTCTTGATCGTCAACCGGATGATCTCGGAGGGGATCGAGAGATAATCCTCCTCGAAACTGCCCATCAGCACCTGCGGCCATTCGACGAGGCCGGAGACTTCCTCCAGCAGGCCTTCGTCTTCCACCAGCTCCAGCCCGTTGGCAAAGGCGATGTCGCGGGCGTCGTGCAGGATGATGTCCTTGCGCCGCTCGGCGTCGAGGATGACCTTGGCCCTTTCCAGGTTCGCCGCATAATCGTCGAAGCGCCGGACGGTGATCGCCTCGGGCGCGTGGAAGCGATGGCCGTAGGTAATGTTGGAAGCGGTAATGCCGTCGATCTCGAAGGGGATGACGGTGGTCTCCTCATGCTCCGGCCCGAAGGTGCAGACGATCGACTGCAGCGGCCGCACCCAGCGCAGCGCGCCGGGCTTCGACGAGGCCTTGCCCCAGCGCATCGATTTCGGCCAGGGAAAATCGCGGATGATGCCGGGCATGACATCGGTGACGATCTCTTCCGTCGCGCGGCCGGGCTTGGAGATGACCGCGACGTAGAAATCGCCCTTCTTCGCATCGCTCACCACCTGCGCCTCGGAGACCGACGAAAGGCCGGCGCCGCGCAGAAAACCCTCGATCGCCTTCTCGTTGGCGTCGGTGCGCGGCCCCTTGCGTTCCTCGCGCACATCGGCGGAGCGGGCCGTCAGGCCGTGAATGTCGAGCGCAAGCCGCCGCGGCGTCCAGTATTCGCGCGCCCCCTCGTAGGACAGACCCGCTTCGACAAGCGCATCGGTGACGAGCTTCTTGAGGTCGCCGGCAGCCTTGCGCTGCATGCGGGCCGGAATCTCTTCGGAGCGGAGTTCGAGAAGAAGGTTTGGCATGTCGAATTTCCTTGCCTCCCGCGACAGGGGAGGGATGGCATGGGCGCCGGGTCAAAACGTTGCTTCTGCTAGCAAAGAATGGCGCATCTGCACAACCGCAAAATCGCCGCCTTTCCGGCATGCTTATCCTGTGGATCGGCGCTTAGCCGTAAACTCCAACATTGCCTTGCCGCTTTTCGCCGCTATGGTCCCGCCACCTCTGACGAAACAGGAAATCCCATGGCCGCAGACCTCCGTTTTCTCGCAGCCCGCATCTCCGCCGAAATCAACGCCCGGCCCGAACAGGCCAAAGCCGCCATCGAGTTGCTCGATGAGGGTGCCACCGTGCCCTTCATCGCCCGCTACCGCAAGGAAGTGACGGGCGGGCTTGATGATACGCAGCTGCGCAATCTCGCCGAGCGGCTGGTCTATCTGCGCGAGCTCGAAGCCCGGCGCGACGCGATCGTCGAATCGATCACCGGCCAGGGCAAGATGACCGACGAGCTGATGACCAAGGTCACTGGGGCCGAAACCAAGGCCGAGCTCGAGGATCTCTATCTGCCCTATAAGCCGAAGCGCCGCACGCGGGCCGAAATCGCCCGTGAACGCGGCCTCGGCCCGCTCGCCGAGACGATCCTCGCCGACCGCGCCAGGGAACCGGCGGTCTTGGCCGAAGGCTTCGTCACAGCTGATGTGCCCGATGTGAAGACGGCGCTCGAGGGTGCGCGCGATATCATCGCCGAAGGCATTGCCGAAAATGCCGACCTGCTCGGCAAGTTGCGCGCCCATATGCGCCAGGCCTCGCTGCTGAAGGCGAAAGTCGTCGACGGCAAGCAGGCGACCGGCGAGAAGTTTTCCGATTATTTCGACCATTCCGAACGCTGGGCGACCGCGCCGGGTCACCGCGCGCTCGCCATGCTGCGCGGCTGGAACGAGGAGGTGCTGACGCTGACGATCGAGGCCGACGCCGAGACCGCCTCTCCGAACAAGCCGGTCGAACGCATGATCGTGGCGGCCTACGAGATCGGCACGAGCCGTCCCGGCGACCGCTGGCTGATGGAGGTCGCGAGCTGGACCTGGCGCGTCAAGCTTTCCATGTCGCTCTCGCTCGACCTGATGCGGGAACTGCGCGAAAGGGCCGAAGAAGAGGCGATCCACGTCTTCGCCCGCAATCTCAAGGACCTGCTTTTGGCAGCGCCCGCCGGCTCGCGCGCGACGATGGGCCTCGATCCCGGCATCCGCACCGGCGTCAAGGTCGCCGTCGTCGACGGCACCGGCAAGGTGGTGGCGACCTCGACCGTCTATCCCTTCCAGCCGAGGAACGACGTGCGTGGCGCCCAGGTCGAGCTCGCATCGCTGATCCGCAAGCACAATGTCGAGCTGATCTCGATCGGCAACGGCACCGGCAGCCGCGAAACCGAAAAGCTGGTGGCCGACATGCTGGCCGAGTTGCCGGCGCCGAAGCCGACCAAGGTCATCGTGTCGGAAGCCGGCGCCTCGGTCTATTCCGCCTCGGCAACCGCAGCAGCGGAGTTTCCCGATCTCGACGTGTCACTGCGCGGCGCCGTCTCCATCGCGCGGCGCCTGCAGGATCCACTGGCCGAACTCGTCAAGATCGAGCCGAAGTCGATCGGCGTCGGCCAGTATCAGCACGACGTCGACCAGCAGAAGCTGTCGCGTTCGCTCGATGCCGTGGTGGAAGACGCGGTGAATGCCGTCGGCGTCGATCTCAACACCGCGTCTGCGCCGCTGCTGTCGCGCGTCTCCGGCCTCGGCCCGTCGATCGCCGACGCCATCGTCCGCCACCGCGACAGCGAAGGCCGTTTCGAGACGCGAAAGGATCTCCTGAAGGTCGCCCGCCTCGGCGGCCGCACCTTCGAGCAATGCGCCGGCTTCCTGCGCATTCCCAACGGCAAGGAGCCGCTCGATTCCTCCTCGGTGCACCCGGAGGCCTACGGTGTCGCCAAGAAGATCGTCGCCGCTTGTGGCCGCGATCTGCGCGCGCTGATGGGCGATAGCGCGGTGTTGAAATCGGTTGATCCGCGCCAGTTCATCGACGAGAAATTCGGTCTGCCGACGGTCAAAGACATCATCGCGGAGCTGGAAAAGCCCGGCCGCGACCCGCGTCCGAGCTTCAAGACCGCGACCTTCGCCGAAGGCGTCAACGAAATTTCCGACCTCCAGCCCGGCATGGTACTGGAAGGCACGGTGACCAATGTCGCCGCCTTCGGCGCCTTCGTCGATATCGGCGTGCACCAGGATGGTCTGGTGCATGTGTCCCAGCTTGCCGACCGCTTCGTCAAGGATCCCCACGAGGTCGTCAAGGCGGGTGATGTCGTCAAGGTGCGGGTTGTCGAAGTCGATGCCAAGCGCAAGCGCATCGGTCTTTCCATGCGACGCGATGACGGCTCATCAGCGCCGCCGCCGCGTGGTGATTCTCGCCCAAGCCAAGGGTCGCGGCCGCAGAACGAGCGCCGGCCCGCGGCTCAGAAACCGGAGAGCCAGGGCGCATTCGGCGCGGCACTTGCCGAAGCCATGAAGCGAAAATAAGGGTTTAACCGGCATTTCGGCAAAAATGCAACAGTTTGGCAGCGTTCTGAACGGAGTGCTAAATCCGGCGCTTGTAAGGCGAAAGAGAGCTACTAAGTTGATGTGACCATCCTGTCACATTTGCGAGGCGTCCATGGCGTCGGCATTCTTATCGATCGTCCAGCAAATCGTCCGCAAGGGTTCATTGAAACTTACCCTTGCCAATGGCGAAACCCATACTATCGGCGACGGCACGGGTGAAACCGTTGTCGCCCGCCTTGCCGATCAGGAGGCCGAGGACGCCATCCGGCGCGACCCGACCATGAAGCTCGGCGAAATGTATATGCAGGGCCGGTTCATTCTCGAACAGGGCAACATTTACGATTTCCTGTCGCTGGTGAAACAGAACACCACCAACGAAATCTTCGATTTCAAGATGGCGGCTCTGCTCCTCGGCCGCATTGCCTGGCAGCAGCTGAAGAGCCGCGTGCCGGTCAATCGCAACAAGCACAATGTCGCCCATCATTACGACCTGTCGGCCAAGCTCTTCGATCTTTTCCTCGACGAGGACTGGCAATATTCCTGCGCCTATTTCGAGCCGCCGGGCATTGGTCTCGACGAGGCGCAGCTCGCCAAGAAGCGCCATATCGCTGCCAAGCTTCTGCTCGAGCCGAACCAGCGCATCTTGGAGATCGGCTCCGGCTGGGGCGGCATGGGCATGTATCTGACGGAAGCGACCGACGGTGCCGATTTCACCGGCATCACGCTGAGCGAGGAACAGCTCAAGGTCTCGCGTTTGCGCGCCGAAAAGCGCGGCCTTGCCGACCGTGTGCGATTCGAGCTGCAGGACTACCGCACCATGACGGGCAGGAAGTTCGACCGCATCGTCTCGGTCGGCATGTTCGAACATGTCGGTATCGGCAATTACGGCAATTTCTTCCGCAAGGTATCGGATCTGCTCGATGACAACGGCGTCATGGTGCTGCATTCGATTGGCCGTCCGAAGCCAAGCTTCGGCACCAATGCGTTCATCGAGAAGTACATCTTCCCCGGCGGCTACATCCCCTCCGTCGGCGAGGTCGTGCCGCCGCTCGAAAAGGCCGGGCTGCTGGTCAAGGATATCGAAATCCTGCCGATGCACTATGCCTATACGCTGCGCCATTGGCGCGAGCGTTTCGTGGCGCGCAAGGCTGAAGCGGTGGCGCTTTACGACGAGCAGTTCTTCCGCATGTGGGAATTCTATCTGGCGGGTTCCGAAATGGGCTTCCGCTGGGACGAGCTCTTTATCCTGCAGATCCAGGTCGCCAAGAACCAGTTTGCCGTTCCCGACAATCGCAACTACATCGCTCGCAACGAAGCCAAGCTGAAGGAGTTCGAGGCGAGGCGCGCACCGTTGGAAAAGGTGACGTTCTGATCCCGCGGAGGGGCCGCTTCCGCTGGCGGTTTTGCCGAGGGACCGCTTCCAATGAAAGGACGTGCCGATGAGCAGTGCGTTTCCCGAGATCTACCTGGTCCGCCACGGTGAAACCGAATGGAGCCTGTCCGGGCGCCATACCGGACGCAGCGATATTCCCCTGACGGCGAACGGCGAGGAGGCCGCCCGCAAACTCGCCGACCGGCTGGCGGGCCCTACCTTCTCCGCCGTCTGGTCGAGCCCGTCCGCGCGGGCCCGCAAGACCTGCACGCTCGCCGGATTCGGATCGGGCGCGGTGATCAAGGACGATCTCGCCGAATGGGACTACGGCGCTTATGAAGGTATCACCACCAAGGCGATCCTTGCCGACCGTCCCGGCTGGCAGCTCTTTCGCGACGGCTGCCCGAATGGCGAGTTCGCCGCCGATGTCGGTGCCCGCGCAGACGCCGTCATCCATGCGCTTCGCGAAACGGCCGGCACCATTTTGATCTTTTCGAGTTCGCATTTCCTGCGCGTCCTTGCCGCCCGCTGGCTCGGTCTGCCGCCGGAAGATGGCTCCCGTTTCGTGCTCGATACGGCCAGCATCAGCGTGCTCGGCTACGAACACGATCTGACCGAACCGGTCATCCGCCGCTGGAACCAGCGTTAGCTACAATCGTCTCCCTCACCGCCGTGGTTAACATTGGGGTAACGAGATCGGGATAAATGTAGCGGCCGCCGCCCTCCGCGGCTTTGTTTTTGCGTTTTCTGGAGTGCGGACGTGTCTCATCGATCAGTCGTATCGATCTGTTTGGCTATTGCCCTTTTATCTGCCAGTTCGGCCGCCGCCCAGGAAAGCGGCCAGCACTTCTGGTCCGGCGACTGGTATCTGAGCGTCGGCGTCGCCGGCTTTTCCGCTCCGAAATTTGAGGGCTCGTCGCATAATGAATTCAAGTTCAGCCCGCTGATCTCGGTCGGCCGCCAAGGCGCCGGCCCGCGTTTTTCCTCGCGCAATGACAATCCTTCTTTCGCCCTCATCGACAAGGGCGCCTTCCGTGCCGGCATCGTCGGCAGGTTCGTCCCGTCGCGCGATGACGGCGACGGCAGCGAGCTGAAGGGCTTGAAGAAGGTCAAATGGGGGGCGGAAGTCGGCGGTTTTGTCGAAGTTTACCCGACCGATTTCCTTCGCGCCCGCGCCGAAGTCCGCCAGGGCATCCGCTCGCATGACGGTATCGTTGCCGATCTCGCGGTCGATGCCTTCACCGATATCGCGCCCGACCTGCAACTGTCAGGCGGCCCGCGCGCGACCTTCGCCACCAGCGGCTATTACGACGCCTATTATGGCGTCAACGCCAAGCAGGCGGCGGCAAGCGGCCTTGATCCTTATAAGCCCTCGTCGGGCATCCAGTCCTATGGCGCCGGCACGGCGCTCACCTGGAAGGCGACGGAAAACCTCTCGGCCAGTTCCTTCCTCGAATATAAGCGGCTGGCAGGTCCTGCCGCCGACAGCAGCCTCGTGCGCGAGCGCGGCTCGAAGAACCAGGTCCTGATCGGCGTCTCGGCGACCTACAAGTTCAATTTCTCACTGCAGTGATTGACGGCGCCGCGGGTCCCTTCAGGCGCGCGGCGCTGTAACGCTTTGAATTTACGTATAATTTCATCCTTAAATCGATTTCGATCGAAGGAATGATGCAACTGGCAACACAATGATCGCTTCTTGACCGGATCGGCGGCCCGCCGCTAGATGAGCGGCATGCACGATACTGGCGACTTCAACGATCGCGTCTCCGACGCACCTTCCGATAACTGGGTCTACCGGATCCTGCCGCCATGGCTTTGGCCCTATGCGCAGCTCGCGCGCTGGGATCGCCCGATCGGCTGGCAGCTCTTGATGTGGCCGTGCTTCTGGTCGGCGACCCTTGCCGCCAACGCGGCGATCGGCGAGGGGATCTATTCCGGCAGCCTGCTGGTATCTCACCTGTTCCTCTATTTCATCGGCGCGGTCGCCATGCGCGGCGCCGGCTGCACCTACAATGATCTCGTCGACCACGAGATCGATATGGAAGTGGCGCGCACGCGGTCACGTCCGCTCCCCTCCGGCCGCGTCACCCGCCGTCGGGCAAAAATCTTCATCGGCTTGCAGGCGCTCGTCGGCCTCTTCGTGCTGCTGCAGTTCAACTGGCTCAACGTCTTCCTCGGCGTGCTCTCGCTCGGGATCGTGGCCTTTTATCCCTTTGCCAAACGCTTCACCGACTGGCCGCAATTCTACCTGGGGCTTGCCTTTTCCTGGGGTGCGCTGATGGGGTGGGCCGGCATTTTCGGCGGCCTCTCCTTTGCAGCCATCCTGCTCTACGCCGCCTCCGTCGCCTGGACGATCGGTTACGACACGATCTATGCACATCAGGACAAGGAGGATGACGAGCTGATCGGCGTCCGCTCCACTGCGCGCCTGTTCGGCGACAGGACGCGGCAATGGCTGATCGGCCTTTATGGACTGACGCTGGTGCTGATGTTCATCGCTTTCGCTCTCACCGGCGCCAATCTCATCGCGTTTCTGGGTCTGCTCGGTGCGGCCGGCATGTTCGCCTGGCAGATCGTCCGGCTCGATATCGATGATGCCGACCAGTGCCTGGCGCTCTTCAAGTCAAACAACCGCGTCGGCCTGATCATCTTCTTCGGCCTCTTCATCTCGCTGTTGTTTGCCATTCCCTGATTGGGACGACGAATGAAACGATAAACCCGGCGCGGGCGCCGGGTTTCAAAATGGTTCCGAAGCGACGTCGCCAAATGGAACTGTCGCGTTTTTGTTCAGTTGCGAGCGATGATTTCCTTACCTTCGATCTTCATCGCGACGCCCAGCCGGCCGGTTGTACGGCGCACGAGGAAGCGCGGACGGCGATTGGCGAAGTAGGAATGACGGCGGCGAGGCTTGAGATCGCTGGTGCGCAAGGCGCCGATATGGTCTTCGAGCGGCCGGGCGACGCCGTCGGCCTCGACCATCAGCATCGGAATGCGGAAGGCTTCGGACCAGCTGCGCCAGTCGGCGGCGATGTCGCTGAGATCATGCGCGACGAGCAGCGGAATGCAGAGCTCCGGATCGGCGTGGTGGAGTTCCAGGGTTACGGTGACATCGCCGTCGCCATGGTCGATGGCGCGGGCGGCGACACCCTTGAAAACGCGCTTCGGCAGCGCAATCGAGAGCGGCAGGCCGCTGGAGGGGAGGACCTTGCGCAGGACCGCACCGCGTTCGTCTATCGTGATATTCACGTCATCCGAACAATCGTGGATGGCGTAGCTGACCTGCTGGGGAAAGCGGGACGGATCGAGGCGTAACGTCGTGCCAGCCCAAGCGGGCTTCATAACGGGATTGTTCATTTCATTCTACCCTTGTCTTACCTGAGAGCCGATTTCCGGTCTTCTCCTTGGGACTTTTCGTCCTCTATGGCCGACAATAGGCAGCCGCCCTTCCGTACAGCTTAAAAATTGCGGTTAAGAAAACTTTGCCTCCTCTGATGGTTATCAAAACCGAATCCGGCAGGGTTTCCGGAAGGTGAACGGCGTGGTGTCCTGAAATGATGCATCCAGAGGTAAGCCTCAGGTAAGTTTTCCATGGCAAAATGTGCTCACCAGCAGTTCGTCGTTCTTTTAGAGATTTTGCCGAAAAGGGCGCTTTTTATGATCACGGCTTCCCTCGCTTACACGATCCTGTCGCGAGATATGACGTCCAGCCTCAACAAGGTTGCGTCGCAAGCGACGGTCAAGAAGGATGCCCAGTATTACGCTGACCATATCAACAAGGTCACGTCACTCGACGACTTCCTTGGCGACTACAAGCTCTACAGCTATGCGATGAAGGCCTATGGTCTCGAGGACATGACCTACGCCAAGGCCTTCATGAAGAAGGTGCTCGAGAGCGATCTCACCGATCCCAACAGCTACGCCAACAAGCTTTCCGATACGCGCTACCGCGAGTTCGCCGCCGCCTTCAATTTCAACGAGCCGGCCAAGGACGTGCAGACGGACGCGCAGGAGGACGACCTCATCGGCCTCTACAAGCAGTCCTTCATCGATGCCGACAAGGCCGCGACCGCCGAGAGCACCTATTACAGCAACAATATCGATAGCGTGCAGACCGTCGACGACCTGGTCAACAACACCCGGCTGCGCACCTATGTGCTGAAGACCTTCAAGATCGATCCGACCTATGCGTCGAAGGATTTTCTGCGGCAGGTGCTGACGAGCGATCTCAGCGACCCCACGAGCGTCGTCAACACGCAAGGCGGCGACAAGTACAAGGCGCTTGCCGCCCAGTTCAGCTTCAATGCGGATGGCACTGTCAACGGCACGGCGCAGACCGCCGCGCAGAAGGCCTCGGTCATCGAGTCCTACACCCTGAATTCCCAGTCCCTCATCATCGACAATTCGGTCGGTTCGGATGTCTACTACGTCGGCCAGACGGCGGCGGACTACAACAAGGCCTATTACACCGCGAAGATCGGCACGATCACCAATGTCGACGATCTGGTCGCCGACAAGCGACTGACCTCCTACATCACGACGGCCTATAGCATGGGCGCCGACTTCACCGCGGCAGCGCTGCGCGCGGTGTTGACCGATCCCGGTTATGCCCAGCTGATGGGCTTTACCAATGTCTACAATGCTTTCAACTTCAAGGCTGACGGGTCGACCTCCAGCACGGCGCGCGTCCAGTCGGTCGATCAGGCAAACAGCCTGAAGGCAGCGGCATCGAGCACCAACAACTATTATACCGTCACCTCGCAGTCGACCGGGATCACCAATGTCGACGACCTGCTCGCCGACAGTGTGCTGGCCCGCTACATCAAGGATGCCTATGGGCTCGGCACGAGTTTCAGCAATGCCGACCTGAAGAACATCCTGACCGATTCCGCCTATGCAGCGGCCCAGGGGCATGCCGATCTCAATGCCGACTTCAACTTCCAGGCAGACGGCTCGATCAATGGTTCCGTGATCCAGACCGCGGCGCAGCGGAAGTCGACCACCGACAAGTCGGCGGCGAACGCAGCGCATTTCAACAGCATGATCGGCAATGTCACCAATGTCGATGACATCATGTCCGATGCTGTTGCGGTCAGCTATATCAGAAACAGCATGCAGATCGCCGACAGCGTCTCCGATGCGACGTTGAGGGCTTTCCTCGTCGACCGCACGGCTGCCAGCGCCCAGGGCTACAGCGACGTTCACGACCTCTTCAATTTCAAAGCGGACGGTTCGGTCGCGACCCTTTACGCCTCGCAGACGGCAACCCAAAGTGCCAGCACTGCCAGCAAGGCCGACAATGCGGCAGTCTACTACCAGTCGACCATTGCGGGCATCTCAAACGTCGATCAGTTGCTGACGGACCAGAAGCTGAACAATTTTGTGCGCAACGCCTATGGCATCCCGTCGACGGTCAGCGACGTCGCTCTTCGCAATATCCTGACCGATCAGAGCGGCACCGGCACCTATGCCGACGTTGCCGCCGCCTTCAACTTCAAGGCGGACGGCACGCTTGAGGACGGTATGGCGGCGCAGACGGCCAGCCAGATCAGCAGCACGAAATTTACTGCCTCAGCGCGGACGGACGACTATTCCGCCCGGATGGCGACGATCGGCAATGTCGATGATCTCATCGCCGATGGCACGATCACCAATTTCCTGAAGAGCACCTACAATCTGCCGTTCGATATCTCGGACGCCGATCTGAAGAGCATCCTGACCGATGCGACGGCGGCTGCCGCAGCCGGCCACGCCGATCTCAACGCCGACTTCAACTTCGCCGCCGACGGATCGCTTCCTGTCGTCAGTTCGGTCCAGACGGCCGACCAGGCGCAGACCACCAACGACAATTATGCGGCGCGTTATGACGACGAACGCGACGAGGCGATCGACGAGGTCGCATCCAACTACCAGAAGCTTATGGCCGACAGCAGCAGCCTGCTGAATTTCTCCGACGTCAAGACCGTCAATGATTTCCTGCGCAGCAATTCGTCCGCCGATTTCAGCAAGGGCAATGACAATCTGCCGGATCTCTACCATGTGGCGCTGCAGGCTTTCGGGCTGACCGACCAGGATGTCCCGCGCTCGATGATGCGCAAGATCCTGACGAGCGATGCCTATGATCCGGATGGCTATATCGCCTCGCTCAAGGATGAACGCATCACCAACCTTGCCCGCGCCTTCAACTTCGGCCCCGACGGCAAGGCGGCATCACCCTTCCAGGCGCTTCCCGACGCGACCATGGCCAAATACGCCACCGACTATAAATCGCATATCACCATGCTGATGAAGGACGGTCCGGTGAAGGACAAGGCCTCGAAAGATGCGACGGCCGAAGTCGACTATTTCGCCAAGGGCATGGCGAAGGTGAAGTCGCTCGACGATTTCCTGGATGACAGCCGCCTGACCGACCTGGTGCTGAAGGCGAACAATCTTGACCCGAAGGATTACGACAAGGCCACGCTGAAGAAGATCTTCACCTCGGATCCCGACGACAAGAAGAGCTACCTCAACACCAAGGCCGATGCGCGTTTCCAGGATATCGTCGCCGCCTTCAACTTCGACAAGGACGGCAATCTGACCCGCGCCAAGATCGGCACGATCCAGAACAAGGCGGCCGAGGACCACACCCAGGAACTTTACGTCCAGCAGACGATGGAAGCCCAGCAAGGCGAAACCAACGACGGCGTGCGCCTGGCGCTCTATTTCAGCCGCAAGGCCTCGAGCATCACTTCGATCTATTCGATCCTCGGCGACAAGGCGCTTTATCAGGTCATCACCACGGCCTACAGCCTGCCGTCGCAGATCTCGGGCATGGATGTCGCCAAGCAGGCCGATCTGATCAACCGCTTCGTCAAGCTCGAGGATCTCCAGGATCCGAAGAAGGTCGACAAGCTGCTGCGCCGGTTCACCGCGATGTACGATGTCCAGAACGCTGCCCAGCAGTCGCCGGCGCTGATGATCCTGACCGGCGGCGGCACGCAGCAAAGCTGATCGCCCCGACCTGCTGCACGCAGCAGGCCTGATCGCTCTGACCGTCGGCCTCAAGGATCGAGGCTGACAACCTTTTCCGGGTTCATGATATTGGCGGGATCGAAGGCGCGCTTGATACGGCGCATCAGCTCGATTTCGATCGCCGGCCGGATCGCCGCCAACTCGTCGCGCTTCAGCTGGCCGATGCCGTGCTCGGCCGAGATCGAACCGCCATGCGCCAGCACCAGCCCATGCACGATATGGTTCATTTCGCGCCAGCGGGCGATGAAGGCGGTCTTGTCGGCGCCAACCGGCTGGGAAATATTATAATGAATATTGCCGTCGCCCATATGGCCGAAGGCGCAGATGCGGGCGCCCGGCATCGCCGCCATCACAGCTTCTTCAGCCTCGGCCATGAAATGCGGGATGTTCGACACCGGCACGGAAACATCGTGCTTGATCGACCCGCCTTCCGGCTTCTGAGCATCCGACATGCTCTCGCGCATGTGCCAGATCGCTTTCTGCTGAGCCACGGATGCGGCGATTGCGGCATCCTGCACCAGCCCGGCCTCAAAACCCTGTTCCAGCACGCCATTCATCATCCGCTCCGCCGTCTCGGCCGAATCCGAGGTCGAAATGTCGATCAGCACGTACCAGGGATAGGCCGCGTCCAGCGGATCGCGCACGCCGTCGATGTGGCGGGTGGTGATCTCGACACCGAAACGCGGCATCAGCTCGAAACCGGTGAGCGAGGCGCCGCAGAGGCTGGCGGCCAGGTTGAAGAGAGCAAGGGCATCCGCCACCGAATTCAGGCCGGCGAAGGCCACCTGATGGCCGAGCGGCTGAGGAAAGAGCTTCAGCACCGCGCCGGTGATGATGCCGAGCGTGCCCTCGGCGCCGATGAAGAGATCGCGCAGATCATAGCCGGTATTGTCCTTCTTCAGGCGGCGTAAGCCGTCCCAGATCTCGCCGGTCGGCAGCACCACTTCGAGGCCGAGGCAGAGCTGGCGCATATTGCCATAGGCAAGCACGGCCGTGCCGCCGGCATTGGTGGAAAGATTGCCGCCGATGCGGCAGGAACCCTCCGAGCCGAGCGACAGCGGAAACAGCCGCCCATGCGCCTCGGCTGCCTTCTGCACCTCGGCCAGGATGGCGCCGCCATCGGCCACCAGCACGTTGGCCACCGGATCGACATCACGGATCTTGTTCATCCGCTCGAGCGACAGGATGATATCGGACTTGCCCTGACGCGGCGTCTGGCCGCCGACGAGACCGGTATTGCCGGTCTGCGGCACGATCGCCGTTCCGGTCTCCGTCGCAAGCTTCATGATATCAGAGACTTCCTCGACCGAGCCGGGTTTCAGGAGGAGAGGGGAGGAGCCGTGATAGAGCCCGCGGTTTTCGATCAGATGCGGCGCAAGATCGGCTTCGCTGCGCAGCGCGTATTTTTCGCCGACGATTGCGGCGAAGCGGTTGAGGAGTTCGGTGGAAATGCTGGAATTGCTCATTCGGACTCGGTCCTCCATCGTCATGCGCAGTCTTTTCAGTCGCGGGGTGCCGCCGCCCGCTGCAGCCGGTCGTTGATCGCTTCGCCCAGCCCCTCTTCGGGAATCGGCGAAAAGGCGATGCTCTGGGCGCCGCTGGCATCGGCTCGCTTCATGTAGTCGAAGAGATTGGCCGCCGCCTCTGCCAGGTCGCCGCGCGGGCTGAGATCAAGCACGATCCGTGCACTGTTTGCGCCGGAGACCACAGGGCTGCCGAAGGCGATCAGCGCCTCACCGGGTTCCACCGCCGTCGCATTGAGGCGCACGGAAGCACCCGGCGCATAATGCGAGGCGAGCATGCCCGGCGCCTCGATTGCCGCCGATGCCGTTTTCGCCCGCAGCAGCGGTTGGCCTGCGACGCGTTC
>NZ_JALBGX010000107.1:0-22479 GCF_023006465.1 Rhizobium sp. PRIMUS64
CGGGGCTGCGTCTGGCGCCTGCTGGGCGGCCGCGCCGCCTGCGACGGCGAGGGCAAACAGAAGGGCGAGTGCAGAGCGGCTTGCGAGCGAGCGGTGCATGGATGTGGTCCTTATATCAAACAGAATGCCGTCGCTTTCACAGACGAATGTGACGGAAGCAAGAAACATCGCAAGACGTTACTAAGAATTTCTATCCTTGGAAACGGCCGCGACCCAATTGTTCCAGTTCTTTGCGCTGCCGGCAAAGACATTGATATCGGTCGGCCCACTGATGCCGGGAATAACGCCGGTCGAGGTATATTGCCAGAAGGCCCAGCGGCGGTCGGAATAGGTCACTTCGGGGTGTTTTGCCACCGAACGGACCCAGAAATGATAATCCTGGAAGTAGCCGGCGAGATTGTCGCGATGGAAATCGACCGAGGTATAGATGATCGGGCGCTTGCCGTAATAGGCCTCCAGCCGGTCCATGAAACGCTGCATTTCGGCGCGCACCGTTTCAGCGTCGGGGCGGTAGCGGCAGGTCTTCGATTCGGCGTTCCATTCGACGTCGAGCACTGGCGGCAGGCGCATGGCCTCCTTCGGCACGTTGCGGATGAACCAGTCTGCCTGCTGATCGGCCGAAGAGCAGAAATAATAGAAATGATAGGGGGCGTGCGGGATGCCGGCGGCGCGGGCTTCGCGCCAGTATTCGTCGAAGCGCGGATCGACCCTGTCCTTGCCTTCGGTTGCCTTGATGAAGGCGAAGGCGACACCGGAATTCTTTACCGTGGCCCAATCGATATCGCCCTGCCATTTGGAGATATCGATGCCGTGGACCTGGTTCTGCTGCGGATGCTTCGGACCGAAATCCTGCGGATCGGTATCCTTGAAGCGCGTCTTCGGCTTGATCGATGCCGTTTCGAGATAGTCATAACCGGAAGAAGTGCAGCCAGCCAGCATGATGGCCAGGGGCAAAACGCAAAACAAAAGCCGGCGCATGGGCGTCCCGTCGTAACTCGAATGATCTTTTTGCCCCACAACTTGACCTTCGAAAAAGACGAGTCAGCAGAGGATAACCCTCTTTTCACCATATCAACGTAAAAAATCGGTTAGTTTCAAGCGAATTATAAGCGCTTGCTGATAATGGCAGCTCGCCAAGCATAACCGCCGCCGACGGTATCGAACAACAATATCGCGTTGTTTTCATGGGCTTGCGCTTCCAGAACCTCACGCAGATCGGGGCGCGGGGTGACGTGGAATTTCGCAAGCCAGGACTGCAGCATGCGCCGGAACCAGGCCGGCAGGCCTTCCTGCTGGCCGAAATCGACAATGTGCAGCTGGCCGCCGGGATTGAGTGCGGCGATCGATGCATCGACGGCGCGCTCCCAGTCCGGGATCATCGACAGGGCATAGGAAATCAGGATGCGGTCGAAGCCGCTGACGCCGAATTCGCGCGGCGTGAACGCCGTGGCGTCGGCGACGCGGAATTCCGGGATGGTCGCCTTGGTGGCGAAGGTCTTGCGTGCCGAAATCAGCATTTCCTGGGAAATGTCGAGGCCGAAGAGCTTGGCGGTCGGGAAATGCCTGTGGGCGAAGGCCATGTTGCGCCCGGTGCCGCAGCCGACTTCAAGCAGGGTGCCGCCTTCGGGAACGTCGAGATTGCGGATCGTGCTGTCGCGGCCGAGAAGATAATATTTGCGGGTCAGGTCGTAGATGTGCCGCTGGTAGCGGTACATGCCATCCATGAGGCTGGCATGTTCATCACTCTTTCCTGCCGTCTCAGTGCCGACCTTGCTCACGCCTTCTTCCCGTAAATGTGGAAGCCGCCGTAGATTGCCGAGCGATCGAGCGCGGTCAGTTCAAGCGACTTCTCCTCGAAATAATCCCATTGGTCGCGGATCGCCGGAGCCAGACGGCCTTCGATGATGCTTTTTTCGGCGGCGGTGCGGAAGATCACGCGGGCGCCTTCGCGCGCCGTGCGGGTGATTTCCATCCAGACGTCGTTCAACTGCTCGTCCGTCATCCAGTCCTGCGCGTCGAGCAGGATGTAGCGGTCGCGCGAAGCGGCCGGCTCGCGGGCCAGAAGCTCGGTGAAGCTTGCATGGTGGACGTTGACGCGGTCGACATTGGCGCGGATCACTTGATAGTGCTCCGACTTCAAATAGGTCGGCAGCGGGCCTTCCGCTTCGGTGCCGTAGCGGCGGCCGAAGGCCTGCCAGGCGAAATAGTTGTCGCTCATCGGGAAATGACAGGCGAGCTTTTCCAGGCGGTGCTTCAGCACCGGCGCGATCGAATGATCGGCGGCGAGGCTTGCAAGTTCGTCATATTGCTGCGGCGGAATGCCGAGGCCGAAGAGCGAGCTCTTGCGGCCGGTGATCCAGCGCACGACCGGCTTTTCGAAGAGCGGCGCGATCTGCTCGTCGAAGAACTGGCGCTGCTCGCGGATCGAGCGGGTCTTGGTCATCTCGCGCAGTTTGACGCCATGCAGGCGGGCAAGAAGGTGGGCGGCGCCGATGAAGCGGCCGAGCAGGCCCGTCTCGTAAATGTTGCGGTCAAAAACGGTGACGCGGCGGCGGCCGAACTTGCGGCCGTTCCAGTAGCTACGGGTTGCCTCATCGAGACGGGCGGCGAGATGCTGGTCGTAAGCGCGGCTGTTCGACTTCTCGTTCGGCATCGCCAGGAAGCGGACGAGATCGGCATGGCCGGGAAGATGCTTGAAGGCGGCAAGCTTTAGGCGGTTCAGCGCGATGTGGTGCGGGTTGAGATCGACGACGTCGATCGAGGCCGGCGCCTTGGAGAGATAGGCGAGCATGTTGCAGCCGCCAGAGCCGATGGTGACGATGCGATGGTTGGGCTTCAGCTCCATCGCCTGCATGTCGAGATCCGGATCCTCCCAGATCTGCGGATAGACGAGGCCGGAGAAGAGAAGGCCGAAGAGACGCTCGGAAAAGCCATCCTTCGAAAAAGCCTTATGGCGGAGAAGGGCGTCCTTGAGTTTCCGGTTCTTGCGGAAGCCGGCATCCGGTGCAAATTCTGACATGAGTCTGTCACCTTTTTAGCGTTCAGGGCGTGTAGCGCGCCTCTGCTACAGTTTGATGACGTGGGCTGTGGGCGCCGTTCTTCGGAGGCTTCGACCTCCTCGGGCGAGCAACCGGGATGGCTCTCCTGGGAAAGTGATCGGGACGATGGCCGTTCTTCGCTTCGGCCCCTTTCCGGCGCGTGTGATTCCTGCTTCTCTCCCGCCATGGAGGAATGCCATGCGATTTGTCCTGCGTATCCTGAAGGCGCTTGCTCTCCTTCTCGTTCTCCTCGTCATCACTGCCGGCGGCTGGCTCTTCATCCGGCCGCCGCAACTGCTCAGCGTCGGCGACGGCTATGCCGCCAAGATCGTCTGCTCCAATGTCTTCATCGCCGGCCGGGGGGCCGAGGATGTGCTTCATGACGATGTCCAGGCGCCCGGAAATCCGCTGCTGCGGCTCGTGCGTGTCAGCGTCGACCGCGACAACGACCGCGTGACGGCGCGCTTCATGGGACTGTTTGCGCCGAGTTATGCGCTCTATCGCGGCGCTTTCGGCTGCGCGAGCGTGCCGGACGGCAATTTCGAGGCGGCGGCGAATGCAGCGCCCTTCGATCCGCCGGCCAAGATGCAGGCGAATGACGCCTTGTGGCCGGAGGGCGAGGGCACCGGCAACCCGGCGGACGGCAAGATCGCCGCGCTGCTTGCCGATGCCGGCGTGGCCGGCCCGGCAATGCGGGCGATCGTCGTGGTGCGCAATGGCCGCATCTTCGCCGAAGCCTATGGCCCCGGCTTCTCGGCAAAGACGCCGCTCATCGGCTGGTCGATGACGAAGACCGTGAATGCGGCGCTCCTCGGCCGGCTGATGCTCGACGGTAAGATCTCCTTCGACGATGATAACCTGCTGGCGCAGTGGAAGAACGATGCGCGCGCCAGGATCAAGGTTTCCGACCTGCTCGGCATGGAGAGCGGCCTTGCCTTCAACGAGGACTATGGCGACGTCGCCGATGTGACGCGCATGCTCTATCTCGATCCCGACATGGTATCGCTGCCGGCCAATGCGCCGATGGAGGCAGCACCCGGCCAGCGCTTCCGCTATTCGAGCGGTACGGCCGTGCTCTTGTCACGCATCTGGATGGACAGGGTCGGCAATGCGCAGGCCGCCTTTTCCTATCCGCACGACGCCTTGTTTTCGCCCCTCGGCATGACGAGCGCGGTGTTCGAACTCGATGCGCGCGGCACGTTTGCCGGAAGTTCCTATCTCTATGCGACGGCACATGACTGGGCGCGCTTCGGGCAGTTCCTGCTGCAGGATGGCGTGTGGAACGGCCAGCGGCTGCTACCGGAGGGTTTCGTCGGCGCCATGCGCACCCCGACGGCAGCGTCGAACGGGCGCTATACGCAAGGCCAAGCCTGGCTCGCTCCTGGCGGCCCAAGCGCCGCGTTCGGACTGCCGGAGGATACGTTCTGGCTGACGGGGCATGACGGGCAGAGCATGGCGATCGTGCCTTCCGCCAATCTGGTCGTCGTCCGGCTCGGCCTGACGCCAAGCCGGCTCGACTATCAGCCGCAGACGCTGCTGAAGAAGATCCTGGCGGCCGTGCCGCAACCGGGGGAGCCGAAACAGCAGGCCGGGTCACAGCAAAAGGCGCAGCCGCAGCCATAGGCCGGAGCTGCGATCGCCGTTTCAGCAATTGCCTTGGTGTCAGTAGTTGCCTTGGGCGATGTCGGTCATGCCCTTG
The DNA here is from genome assembly GCF_023006465.1 of Rhizobium sp. PRIMUS64. Lineage (NCBI taxonomy): Bacteria > Pseudomonadati > Pseudomonadota > Alphaproteobacteria > Hyphomicrobiales > Rhizobiaceae > Rhizobium > Rhizobium sp. PRIMUS64. Next base: position 4,738 of record NZ_JALBGX010000107.1, read on the forward strand.
CGCTTGGCGTCATAATAATAGCCGCGCGCATAGAGGCGGACGGCATCGTCTTCCTTATTATCGGAGACGAGCCAGGCGCCGCGCAGATATTTCGCGGCATATTTGATGTTGGTCTCGGCATCGAAGAGGCCGCCCGGGGCACCGTCATAACCCATGGACTTGGCGGTGTTGTACTTAATCTGCATGAGGCCGAAATAGCCGCGCTTGTTGTAGGCCTTCGGATTATAGCGGCTCTCGCGATGGACGATGCGGTGGAGCAATGTCTCGGGAATCTCGTAGACCTTCGAATATTTGGCGATGAGCTTGGTGACGAAGCTCTTCTCGACCGTCGGCGCATCGTCTTTGTCGTTGTCGCTGAACATCGGGGGCGCCGTCGGCGGATCGATCGGCCCGGATTCGTCGAAACCATAATCCATGCTGGCGCGTGGCGTGGTGTCAACTGCGGCAAGTGCTGCAAGCGCACTGTTTTGCGGTGTCGCGGCAAAGGCAAGCTGCGTCGTCGGCTGTGCGGGCGCTCCCGGACGCGGCGTCGGCACGACGGACTGGATCGCCGTCATCTCGGGCGTCAGCGGAATCTGCGCGTAGGCTGCCGGCTGTATGCCTGCCTGCATGGCGAGATCGGCAGGCTGAGAGGTTGCCACGGCCGGCATCGCCGTTGCGGTCAGGGAGGGGGGTGATGCCTGAGGAATGGCGGCGCCAGCGACAGCTGCGCCTTCGGCTGTCGGGATCGCGGCGAGTGTTGCATCTTCGCCGGGCTTCGGCATCGGCACGACGGTCTGGGCGGCTGTCAGTTCGGCCTGGGACGTGTATTCGACGCTCGCACATCCCGTCATCACGCCGCAGAGTATCGTGGAAACGACAAGACTGCGTTTCAGGCCGGATAATCCGATCGCTACCATTCCGCCACTTTCGTGAAATCGCGCCGCCCCGGCAGCGTATAAAAGTTACCAAAAACCTTAAGCCCTGGTGACCCCATTAACCTATTCGTGGCATTCCGGCAACCACGGAGTATTACTAGGCTGCAATACGGCGATACCCGGCCGTTACGGCACCTGCAGCGATCAGCAGAGTGCCTCCGGTTCGGTTCACGGCGCGCTGGATGCTCGCCTTGCGAATCAGTCCGCGCGCGGCATGGGCGAGAAACGCGTAGGTGGAAGCGTTGAGGATCGCCAGCACGAGGAAGGTCGCTTCCATGATCGCCATCTGGCCGAGGAAGGGCAGGGCCGGATTGAGGAACTGCGGCACGAAGGCGACGAAGAAGATGATGCTCTTCGGATTGAGGGCGGTGACAACATAGGCGTGGAGGAAGATCTTGAGGGACTTCTCCTCAGGCAGATTGTCGTTGTCGGCAATCGGTTCGCCGATGATGGGAGCCCGCCAGAGCTTGATTCCCAGCCAGATCAGGTAGGCGCCGCCGATCCACTTCAACACGGTGAAGAGGGTCGCGGAGGCGGCCAGAACAGCACCGAGACCGAAGAGAGAAGCGGTCATCGCGGTGAAGTCACCGAGCGCCACGCCGCCTACCGTCGCAAACGCCGTCCTGCGTCCATGACCGAGCGCATAGGATACGACGAGCAGTATCGTCGGCCCCGGTATGGCCAGCATGATGGCAGATGCGGCCGCAAAAGCGAGCCAAGCTTCAAGTGACATGGTATCTCCTCCTATTCCTCGGGAACAAGCAAAGACATCATATTAACCATCCGTCAATCACGCTTCTTTGTATTTCTGGCCTATATTGTCCATGACTTCGGCAAACCATGCCGTCGAAAGGTCAAAAGCCTTGCCGCCCTTGATGCGCGGGAATTCTATAGTGCGCAATTTACCGTTCTGGCCTTCATCATGGCCGGTGACGCCGGAGACTTTATTGAGCGCGCTTTCGACGGCGAGATCGACCATGCTCTGGATCAGCCGCAGGTCGTCGCCGTTGGCGGGCGCCGAGCGGGCAAAATAGCCTGATTTCTGCACGAGGGAACGCTCGGCGTTCAAGAGATTGGCGAACTGCTTCTGGAACCATGCGCCGACATTGATCGTGTCGATCTTCACATGGCCGAAGGCATCGCGCTTGACGGTCTCGCCGGCGGCTTCGCGCTCGGCGACGATGGCGTCGAGGCATGCGCCTTCCGAGACAAAGACCGTGGCATGGCCGTTGCGGTCCATGCTTTCCGTCAGGCGGGCGGCTTCGGCGTCGAGGTCGAAGGCCATCTCAGGCAGGTAGACGGCGTCGATGCTTTTCAGATGCGCGTCCATCATCAGGCCGTCGACATACTGGTTGCGGCTGGTGCGCTGGAGATAGGCGCGAGCGGTGGCGGCCGTCAGCCAGCCGCAATGGCGGCCCATGACCTCGTGGATGACGAGGGTGCGGGGGGCGGCCGTCTGTTCGTTGCTGACATTGTCGAAGAAATGCGCGCCGACTTCGGCGGCCGTCCAGGCGCCGAGCGACTGGCGGATCGGCACGACGTCATTGTCGACAGTCTTCGGCAGGCCGACGACGGTGAGATCGTAGCCGTTGGCGGCGAGGTAGGCGGCAAGGTCGGCGGCCGTGGTGTTGGTGTCGTCGCCGCCGATCGTGTGGAGAATGGTGATGCCGTCATTGGCAAGGCGTTCGGCGGCGACCCGCAGCGGGTTCTCGCCTTCCTTGACCAGGCCGCGCTTGACGCAGTCGGCGGCATTGGTGAGCTTGACGCGGCTATTGCCGATCGGCGAACCGCCGTAGCGGTGCAGCAGCGGCGCCTTTTCGCGCATCTCACGGGTGATCTCGAAGCTGTCGCCGATGAGCACGCCTTGGTAGCCGGATTTGTAGGCGACTATGTCGAGATCGGGTGCGATGTCGCTGTAGCGTTCGATGAGGCCGCCGACGGCGGAAGAAAGACAGGGCGCCAGGCCTCCGGCGGTCAGCATTGCGACTTTCTGTTTGGCCATGATCCCTCCTACGGTGTTTCGGTGCGGCAGCGTTTGCTAGCGCATGGATGCGGCAGGGAAAGGGCCCTGTAAAGTAAAGAATTTACGAAAAATGCGCCTTTCTGCCGTGTTGAACTGCAAAGGCGACCGGAAGTGCGGATATAATCGTTTCAAGCCCGGTCTGCCTGTCGGGGATCTGTTGTGGAAATTTCCATCGCGCGCTCCGCAGCCTACGTGCCTGGCCAATGGCTGCGACCGCTAGCCAGGCCTTAAGGTAAGATAAAGCGGGGCGATGAATCGTTTGCTGCGGTGCGACAATTACCAAATCGTGAAAACTGTGTTCGGCCCTACGACCAATAGTCGCCTTGCAAAGGCGGCGATTCTTTGGTCAAGCTGTTTGTCATAAGTTGACAAGTGTGTGAGATTTTCGATGTCCTTCTGGGAAAAGCTGTTGAATGCCATTGGCAATACCGCAGGCAATGCGCTGTCTGCGGTGGTCGAGGCTATCCGCACGGTTTTCGAAGGCGATCCTGAGACCCGGCGTAAAGTGGCTTTCTCCGTGGCGATCATCGCGCTGTCGGCCAAGATGGCCAAGGCCGACGGCATCGTCAGCGAGAAGGAGGTCGAAGCCTTCCGCGAAATCTTCGAATTCCCGCAGGATCAGGCAAAGAACGTCGCCCGGCTTTACAACCTCGCGCGCCAGGACGTCGCCGGCTACGAAGCCTATGCCGAACGGCTTTCCACGCTCTGCGTTACTTGCGCAGCCAATTGCACAGTGCTGGAAGACGTGCTCGACGGCCTCTTCCACATCGCCAAGGCCGATGGGCTGATCCACGAGAAGGAACTGAATTTCCTGCGTCATATCGGCGAGATCTTCGAGATGAGCGAGACCCGCTTCGAGCAGATCGCTGCCCGCCACGTCTCGTCCGGCGGCGATCCCTACAAGGTGCTCGGCGTCTTGCCTTCGGACGATTTCCCGACCATCCGCCGCCGTTACCATGGCCTTGTCAGCGAACATCATCCCGATCGGCTGATCTCGCGCGGCGTGCCGAAGGAATTCCATGTGATCGCCAATGAGCGCATGGCGGCGCTGAACGCGGCCTATGAGGCGATCGAGAAGGAACGCCGCGCGGCATGACCTCTTTCGAGGCCGACTGCAGAAGCGCTCGCGTGCAGCCCTCGCCGAACCATGGCGAGCGGGCGGACGGGCGCCATCCCGATATGATCCTGCTGCACTATACCGGCATGCCAACGGCTGATGGCGCGCTCGACTGGCTCTGTCGCGCCGAGAGCCAGGTTTCCAGCCACTATTTTGTGCATGAAAACGGCGAGGTGGTACAGCTCGTGCCGGAAACACGGCGTGCCTGGCATGCGGGAAGAAGCAGCTGGCACGGCGAGACGGACATCAATTCTCTGTCGATCGGCATCGAGATCGCCAATGCCGGCCATCCCGGCGGGCTCCCCGATTATCCGAAAGAGCAGATCGCCGCGGTGATCGAATTGTGTCGCGACTGTGTCAAACGTTGGTCGATCGTGCCGGAAAGGGTGCTCGGGCATTCCGATGTCGCCCCCATCCGCAAGGTCGATCCGGGCGAGAAATTCCCCTGGGCCGAGCTCCACCGGGCGGGCATCGGGCACTGGGTCGAGCCGGCAACGATCACCGGCGGGCGCTTCTTCCAGCACGGCGATACTGGCCAGCCTGTCGAGGCGCTGCAGTCGATGCTGTCGCTCTATGGTTACGGCACTGAAATCACGGGTGAATTCTCCGAGAAAACGGCGGGCGATGTGGAAGCTTTCCAGCGCCATTTCCGGCCCCAACGGGTAGATGGCATCGCCGATTTCTCGACGATCGACACGCTGCACCGGCTGCTGTCGTCGCTGCCGCGTTATTCCTGACCGGCAGAACCGGATATCAGGACGGATTTCTCGCGGCCGGCGAGAAAACCGCCTCGCCACATCATTTCCCTATTATCTCCTCATTGCGATGGTCTAAGAACGCCCGCTGAACAGCGCTCGCGGCTGTTTTCAAGTGTAACCATGAGCGCCAAATGAAACGATAAGAATTGCTACGGAACGCGATCAGTCCTGGGTCGCGTGTGACCGGATGACGGCGAGGCGCGCAGTCCTGCAATTCTTTGGGTCGGAGTGAAGAGACTACATGAAGAATATGATTGTTGGTGCTGCGGCATGCGTTGGCATGCTGCTGGCGGGATATAGTGTTGCCTTGGCTGGTGATGACTGGGGTGTCCGGGCCGAAACCATCTCGCTGAAAACCGTCGATCGCCAGAGCGGCTATGCCATGCCGGATTTTTCCACGAGCATTCCCTATGCCGCACTGATCAACAAATATGCCGCTGAATACGACGTGCCTGTCGCACTCGCCCAGGCTGTCGTGCGCGTCGAGAGCAATTTCAATCCGAACGCCCGCGGCAGCGCCGGTGAAGTCGGCCTGATGCAGATCAAGCCGGCGACGGCGCGGATGATGGGTTATTCCGGCTCGAAGAAGGGCCTGTTCGATCCGGAGACCAACATCAAATACGGCATGAAGTATCTGGCGGCTGCCCATCAGCTCGGCGGCGGGCAGACCTGCAACACTATCCTGAAATACAATGCCGGCCATGCCGCCACGCGCATGAACCCGGTGTCGAAGACCTATTGCGGCAAGGTCCTGGCGATGCTCGACTGAGCATAGCCTGACGCGTCATGACGAAATTCCCTTGCGGCAATTTTGCGATGTGAATCAGTGCGCTTGCCGTGATATCCCACCTTGAAACGAGGTGGGATATGGCAGTCGATTTCAGGTTTATCATCATCGGACGCGGCATGATGGGGGCTGCCGTCGCACGGCATCTCTCCTCGATGGCCGACGGCATCGCGCTGATCGGCCCGCGCGAGCCTGAGGAGCGCAAGGCTCATCACGGTGTCTTCGCCAGCCATTACGACGAAGCGCGCATCACCCGCACCTTCGACGGCAATCTTGCCTGGGGAACCTTCGCCGCCCGCGCGCTCGACCGCTACCGCGAGATCGAGGCAAGGAGCGGCATTTCCTTTTATTCGGAGGTCGGCTGCCTCTTTGCCGCTCCTGAGAAGGGCGAGCAGGACTATATCAAAAGGGCGCTGACCGTCAGCCGGACACTCGGCAGCGATATCGAGACCATCGCGCCGTTAGACCTTCGCCGGCGGTTTCCCTATCTTGCCGTCGATCCGGATTTCAGCGGGTATTTCGAGCGCAGGCGCGCCGGCTACATCAACCCGCGGGCGCTGGTGCGGGCGCAGACCATGCTTGCCGAACAGGGCGGCGTCTCGCTGATCGAGGCAACCGCGACATCCGTGCGCGATACCGGTTCCCATGTCGAGGTGACGGCCGGCTGCGGAAGCTACAGCGCCGAACGTGTGCTGGTGGCCGCCGGCGGTTTCAGCAATTTCCATACCCTGCTGCCGCGTCCCGTCGATACCAGGGTGATGGCGCGCACGGTCGCCTTCTACGAACTCGGCGAGCGCGAGATGGCGGTTTTCGGCGGCATGCCGTCGACGATTGTGCTCGGTGACCGAGAAGAGGATCACATCTATATCCTGCCGCCGGTGCGTTATCCCGACGGCAAGACTTATCTGAAGCTCGGTGGTGACACTGAGGCGCTTTCTTTCAGCCAGTTGGAAGATGCCGGCGCGTGGTTCCGTTCCGACGGCAGTGCTCCCGAGCGCGATCATCTCGCGCGTGTCGCCCTGCAGCTGATGCCGGAGCTTGCCGGCTGCCCTGTCACATCGGCGCCCTGTGTGGCGAATTTCACGCCGACCGGTTATCCCTATGCTGGATTTACGCAGTCGCCGCGCATCGCGGTGCTGACCGGCGGCAATTTCGTCGCGGCCAAATCCTCCGACGAGCTCGGGCGGCTGGGAGCGGTGCTTCTGGCGGAAGGAAGGCTCGGGGATCAGGATTTCGGCGGCGTGCTGACGCCGGTCTTTGGTTGAGGGGAAATGTCATGGCAGTCGATTTCAAATACATCGTCGTCGGCCGCGGGCTGATGGGGGCAGCGGCGGCGCGGCATCTGGCGCGCCAAGTGGCCGGTGTCGCGGTGATTGGCCCGGACGAGCCGGATGATCGCAAGGCGCATCAGGGCGTCTTCGCCAGCCATTATGACGAGGGGCGCATCACTCGCACCATCGATCCCGACCGCAATTGGGCACTGCTCGCCAACCGCTCGATCGGCCGTTATGGCGAGATCGCCCGCGACAGCGGTATCGATTTCTATCGGGAGGTGGGCTGCGTCGCCGTCGCGCCGACGGGAGGCGATTATATCGAGAAGACCCGGCGGGCCGCCATTTCGCTGAACGTCGAAACCAGCCTTCTCGATGAGGCCGGGCTGAAGGCCGCCTTTCCCTTCTTCGCCTTTCCTGATGGGGGCACGGGCGTCTTCGAGGCGAGGGGGGCCGGCCACATCAGTCCGCGCAAGCTTGTGAAAGCCCAATCGCTGCTGGCGGAAAAGGCAGGTGCTGCCGTCATCCGCGATCATGTCATTTCGATCCGCAGCGAGGGCGGATGGGCCGCCGTCGAGACGGCCGGTGGCCTGACCTATCGCGGTGCAAAGGTGCTGCTGGCAGCGGGCGGATTTTCCATTGCGAAGAATCTGTTGCCGCGGCCGGTTGCCATGACGGTTTATGCCCGGACCGTGACGCTCTTTGAAGTAAGCGAGGCCGACGCGGTGCGCCTGGCCGCGATGCCGTCGCTCATTCTCAGGGCGCCCGGCATCGATATCTACCTGCTGCCGCCGATCCGGTATCCCAACGGCAAATTCTACCTGAAGATCGGCGGCGATCCTGACGATCTGGCGCTTAGCGACGACGCGGAGATGCGCGCCTGGTTCAAGACCGAGGGGCGCGATACCGTGCGCGCGCATCTCAAACGCATCGTTGAAGGTCTTGTGCCCAATATCGTGCCGCTTTCGATTTCGACGGCCGCTTGCGTCGTGTCGCATACGGAAAGCGGCTATCCGATGATTGGCTATACTTCCTCGCCCGAGATCGCGGTGCTGACGGGCTGCGCCGGCACGTCGGCCAAGAGCTCGGACGAAATCGGCCGGCTTGGGGCCGAGCTGCTTTTATCAGGCGGAATCGGCGAAGAGGGCTACTCCACGGATTTCACACCGCAATTTCGCTAGAGCATTTCCGTTTTTCTCCGAATCACGGAAGTGCTCTCTCTTTTGTTCCTACGCAATTGCGGACGCAAAACTGCTGCGCATTTTTGCTGGAATAGCTCCAAGCGATATCATTTATTTCGATAGCAATTGCGATCTCTCTCGTTTATGGGAGCCCTGCCAGTTGGCTGGGCAGCCGCGCTTTACCAATGCCGAAAGGCGGTAGGGTGAGGAAAGTCCGGGCTCCACGGAAACACGGTGCCGGATAACGTCCGGCGAGGGCGACCTCAGGGAAAGTGCCACAGAAAGCAAACCGCCTGTCATGACAGGTAAGGGTGAAAGGGTGGGGTAAGAGCCCACCGCATCTCCGGCAACGGAAATGGCACGGTAAACCCCACCGGGAGCAAGACCGAATAGGGATGACGCGGCAGGCCGAAAGGCCTTCCGGCTGGTTTCCAGGCCAGTCATCCGGGTGGGTTGCGCGAGGCAGCGTGCGAACGCTGTCCCAGAGGAATGGCTGCCACGTTCCGGTTCACGCCGGAGCCTTACAGAACCCGGCTTACAGGCCAACTGGCGATTAACATCTTGCGGCGCGTCGGCCGGATTTTCACCGTAAGTCGCTGAAACCGACTGTTATCGAACGGATGTTCATGCATCCAGGGGTAGATTTTTCTCGCTAAGCCACCACTACGTGTCGTTTGTAAGATGGCGATGCTAACCCTTTGTTAAACTTAACGGCTTATAAATTTTTGATCATGCGTCCATTGCAAAATGGGCGTATCCCATTGACGCCCATATGGTCCCATGCTATCCCAAATGCGCACTGCACCAGGGCAATCACCTGCCCATTCATCGCAAAGCAAAGGCGTCTTCCTCTCCGGAAGCGTCGGAGGGGTTTTGGCTCATCCGGCTTGCGAAGCTGTGCCTGATATCGGGAGTTTCGGGCGTCTTTTGGTCCGGATCCCTGCGGGAACGGATGTTTCGTGTCATGAGCCGCTTCCTTTCGAACGCGACCAACAGGATCGATGCCAAGGGCAGGGTTTCCGTGCCTTCGGCTTTTCGTTCCGTGCTGGCGCAGCGCAATGTTCAGGAGCTCTATTGCTTCCAGGACTTTGTGTTTCCGGCGATCAGCATCGGCGGTCCGGATCTTCTCGAAAGATTCGAACGGCAGATTGCTGCGGAGGATCCGTTTTCGCCGGATGCGAACGAGATGTCGCTTCTCATTCATGGAGGCGGGGTCTTCATGAAGCTCGATGCCGAGGGGCGGCTGATGGTCACGGATTTCATTCGCGGCTTTACCGGTATCTCGGACGAAGTGACCTTCGTCGGTCGAGCGGATCATTTTCAGCTCTGGCAGCCGCAGGCTTTTGTGGCCGCACAGGCGCAAGCACGAGGGGAGCGCAAGCTGGCGGGCAAGCGTTCCTGAAAGAACGAGGGAACGGAATGGTGGCGAATCCTGGCGGAGGTTCAACTGATGCCGGTGGCGGACCGGTTCGTCACATTCCTGTTCTACTCGAAGAAGTGCTTGCGGCGCTGGCGCCCGCGCCCGGCAAGCTCATCCTCGATGGTACATTCGGTGCGGGCGGTTACAGCTCGGCCATCCTTGCGGCCGGCGCCGAGGTGATTGCGCTCGACCGCGATCCGACGGCGATTGCATCGGGGCAGGCGATGGTCGCCGCCCATGGTGGTCGTCTCAAGCTTGTTCATTCGCAATTCTCGCATCTCGCCGATCATGCGCCGCAGGGCGGGCTCGATGGTGTCGTGCTCGATATCGGCGTCTCCTCCATGCAGATCGACGAGGCCGAGCGCGGCTTCTCCTTCCAGAAGAACGGACCGCTCGACATGCGCATGTCGGCCGAAGGTGTTTCGGCCGCCGATGTCGTCAACCGCGCCAAGGTCGCCGATCTCATCCGCATCTTCCATTTTCTCGGCGAGGAAAGCCAGGCGCCGCGCATCGCGCATGCGATCGAGAAGCGCCGCGCCGAAAAGCCATTTGAGACGACGCGCGATCTCGCCGGTCTCATCGAGCTCGTTACGCCGCGCAAGATGAAGGACAAGATCCATCCGGCAACGCGCGTCTTCCAGGCATTGCGCATCTTCGTGAATGACGAGCTCGGCGAACTGGCGCAGGCGCTGTTTGCGGCGGAAACGGCGCTGAAGCCCGGCGGGCGGCTCGTCGTCGTCACCTTTCATTCGCTGGAAGACCGCATCGTCAAGAAATTCTTCTCCGACCGCGCCGGCAAGGCGTCGGGTTCACGGCATCTGCCGGTCGCGCATGAGCGAGCGGCAACTTTTGCGGCTATCGGCAAGGCGATGGTTTCGGCAAGCGAGGCGGAGGCCGAGATCAATCCGCGCGCCCGCTCCGCCAAGCTGCGCGCCGGCCTGAGGACGGACGCCGCCGCCGAAGCCGCGGATATGTCGCTCTTCGGGTTTCCCAATCTTGCCAGTCTCGGAAAGCTTGGTGGTTGATATGCTGAAAACGTTCGATCTCGTGCTTATCGGCGTCATGACGGCCACCGCCGCCGTGACCTACACGATCAAGCACCGCGCTGAATTGAAGCTCGAGGAGGTTCATCGCCTCGAAGCCGAGATCAAGCTTGAGAAGGACACGATCGACCTTCTCAAGGCCGACTGGGCGCTGCAATCGCAGCCGAACCGGCTGGAGCGGCTGGTCAGAGCCTATAATGACGAATTGAAGCTGCAGCCGACGGAATCGACGGCGCTCGTGCATGCCAAGGAATTGCCGATGCTGAAATCCGAGGTTCCCGTGCCTGACGTGACGGAGGCCAAGGCCAGCGCCAAAGGCGCGACCGTGGCCAGCGCCGAGAGCGCGACCGTGGCCAGCGCCAAAGGCGCGCCGGACACCGCCAAGGGCGAGCAAGCCACCGCCAAGGGCGAGCAAGCCACCGCCAAGGCGCAGCCCATTCCGATGTCAGCGCCACGCGGCGAGGCAGAGGATGCAGACCAGATCGAAACCGGATCGGTGGAGGAATAATGTCGTTTCTTTCCCGCATCATGGTTTTGAAGAGCCAGGCGCATTTCTCCGCCGGCGTCTATAACCGGTTCGGCGGTCCTTCCCCCGCCGGCCTGGCGATCGAGGGATCGCGCAAGAAGAAATCCGGGCAGGCGAAAAGCCGCGTCGGCCTGCTGATCCTTGGCTTCATGGGCGTCTACGCCGTCATCGGCGGCCGTCTCGTCGAATATGCGATGAAGGATCAGGAGGTCGTCTCCAGCATTCTGCCGCCCGACCGGCTGATGGCCTCGCGCCCGGACATTCTCGACCGCAACGGCGAGGTACTGGCGACCGACATCCGCACCGTCTCGCTGTTTGCCGAGCCGAACAAGATCGTCGACGCCGACGAGGCAGTGGAGAAGCTTGCAACGGTGCTGCCCGAGCTCGACGTCAGGGACACTTATAAGAAGCTCTCGGTCAAGACCTCGCATTTCGCCTGGCTGCGCCGGCAGCTGACGCCGAAGCAGCAGAGCCAGATCCTGGCGCTCGGCATTCCCGGCATCGGCTTCCGGCCGGAGAAGCGCCGCTTCTATCCGGGCGGCTCGACCGCCGCGCACATCCTCGGTTACGTCAACATCGACAACCGCGGTGTCGCCGGCATGGAGAAATTTATCGACGACCAGGGGCTTGCCGATCTCGCCTCGGTCGGCATGACCAGCGACCAGCCGCTCGAGCCAGTGCGGCTATCGATCGACCTGCGCGTGCAGAACATCGTGCGGGACGCGGTCGTCAACGCCGTCAACAACTTCCAGTCCAAGGGCGCCGGTGCCGCGGTCATCGACGTGCATACGGGAGAAGTGCTGGCGATGGCATCGGCGCCGGATTTCGATCCGAACGATCCGCAGGAAGGCGCCAAGGACGGTTGGCTCAACCGGATGACCAACGGCACCTTCGAAATGGGCTCGACCTTCAAGACCTTTTCGCTGGCCATGGCGCTCGATAGCGGCAAGGTGAAGATGACCGACAGTTTCGATGCCAGCAAATCGATCTATATCGGCGGCTTCACCATCCACGATTTTCACGGGCAGCGCCGCTGGCTGACCGTTCCCGAGATTTTCCAATATTCTTCCAATATCGGTACGGCGCGCGTCATCGATATCGTCGGCATCGACGCGCAGAAGGACTATCTGACCAAGTTCGGCCTCTTGACGAAGATGCAGACCGAACTGCCCGAAGTGAAGATGCCGAGCCAGCCGCGCGTTTGGAAGAAGATCAATTCGATCACGATTTCCTTCGGCCATGGCGTCTCGACGACGGCGCTGCAGACAGGGGTGGCCGCCGCCGCCCTCGTCAATGGCGGCAAGCTGATCGAGCCGACGTTCCTGCCGCGCACGCGCGAACAGGCCGATCAGATCGCTACGCAGGTGATCAAGAAGTCGACCAGCGACAACATCCGCTATCTCCTTGATTTCAACGGCTACAAGGGATCCGGACGTGTTGCCCGCGTGCCGGGCTTTGCCGTCGGCAGCAAGACCGGTACGGCCGACAAGGTGGTGAACGGGCGTTATTCGGCAACGCTGAACTTCAATTCCTTCATTGCCGCATTCCCGATCAATGATCCCAAATATGCCGTGATCACCTTCTGCGACGAGCCGAAGACCGGTGAGAAGCAATATGGCGGAACGATCTCCGCCGGCACCGCCGGCCCGATCGCTCGTGAGATCATCAGCCGCGCGGCCCCCATTCTCGGCATCGAGCCGAAATTCGGGGAGGGCGGATCGGCCTTGCTGGTGTCTTATTGAGTGTGAATGAATATCGACGCCGATTCGCGAGGGGTGAACCGGCTTCAAGAGAGAAAAGTGCGTTCGATGAAATTGCGAGACCTGGCCGGAGATCAGTTTCCGGAACTTGAAGCACAGCTCGAAGGCCCGGCAGGCTTGCTTGATATCTCAGGCCTGTCTTCGGATAGCCGCAAGGTGGCGCCTGGCAATGCCTTCGTCGCAGTCGCCGGCACCAAGGCGAACGGCGCGGGCTTCATCGCGGATGCCGCCGGCCGTGGCGCTGCCGTCGCGATCGCCTCCCAAGCCGTCGATGCTTCGATTCCCGTGCTTGCGGTCAAGGAGCCGCGCCGCTTCCTTTCCATCGCCGCCGCGCGTTTCCACGGCAAGCAGCCCGATACCATGGTCGCCGTCACCGGCACGGCGGGCAAAACCTCCGTCGCTTCTTTCACCCGGCAGATCTGGGCGCATGCGGGCCACGCGGCTGCGATGATCGGCACGACGGGCGTCGTTTCGCCGACGCGCAACGAATATGGCTCGTTGACGACGCCCGATCCGGTGTCTCTGCACGAGCTGCTGGCGGAACTCGCCGGAGAAGGCGTGACGCATGCCGCGATGGAAGCGTCCAGCCACGGCCTCGACCAGTGCCGGCTCGACGGGGTGAAGCTCGCTGCCGCCGCCTTCACCAATCTCGGCCGGGACCACATGGATTATCATCCCACGATCGAGGCCTATATGGCCGCCAAGATGCGGCTTTTCGATACGCTGTTGCCGAAGGGGTCACCGGCAGTGATCTTCGCCGACGATCCGTGGTCGGCGCAGGCGATCAAGGCCGCGACCGATGCCGGTCACGACATTCGTACCGTTGGGCGAAAGGGCGATTACCTCTCGTTGAAGCGCGTCGAGCACTTCCGCCACAAGCAGATGGCCGAAATCCATATCGGCGGCGAGATCTTCGAGGTGGACATTCCGCTGGCCGGCGATTTTCAGGTGGCCAACGCGCTGGTCGCAGCGGGGCTTGCCATGTCGACCGGCGTTGAGGCGAAGGTTGCGATGGCCGCGCTCGAGAAGCTCGTCGGCGCGTCCGGCCGTCTCGAACTCGTCGGCCATACAAAAGACGGCGCGCTCGCCTATGTCGACTACGCCCACAAGCCGGATGCGCTGGAAAACGTGCTGGGCTCGGTCAGACCCTTCACCACCGGCCGCGTCATCGTCGTTTTCGGCTGCGGCGGCGACCGTGACCGCGGCAAACGGCCGATCATGGGCGAAATCGCCTGCCGACTTGCCGACGTCGTCATAGTCACCGACGATAATCCGCGTTCTGAGGAGCCGGCCTCGATCCGGGCGGAGATCATGGCAGCAGCAGGCTGCGCCGCGGAAATCGCCGATCGCGCCACGGCGATCCGCGAGGCTGTTGGCATGCTGAGATCCGGCGATACGCTGATCGTCGCCGGCAAGGGGCATGAGGAAGGGCAGACGATCGGCGGCGTCACCCTGCCGTTCTCCGATCATGCGGAGGTGCGCAAGGCCTTGGAGGAGTTGAAATCTTGAGCTGGCTCTGGACGACGGAAGACATGATCGCAGCGATGGCGGGGCGCCCTTTCGGCACGCTGCCCGAAGGCATCACCGGCATTTCCATCGACAGCCGCTCGATTACTCCAGGCGAAGCCTTCTTCGCGATCAAGGGCGACCGTGTCGACGGTCACGACTACGCATCGATGGCGACGGCGAACGGCGCTTCCCTTCTCGTCGTCAGCGAGGCGAGGCTTCCCGCCATGGGCCGCCTGACGGTGCCGATGATCGTCGTGGAAGACGTGCTCGCGGCACTTGGCCGGCTCGGCCTTGCCTCGCGCGAGCGCTCGCGGGCCCGGATCATCGCGGTGACCGGATCTGTGGGAAAGACGACCACCAAGGAAATGCTGCGGCATGTGCTATCGCCCTCCGGCAAGGTGCACGCCTCCGTCGCCTCCTTCAACAATCATTGGGGCGTGCCGCTGACGCTGGCGCGCATGCCTGAGGATACGGATTATGGCGTCTTCGAAGTCGGAATGAACCATCCCGGCGAGATCCGGCCCCTGGTGGGGATGATCCGTCCCGATGTCGCCATCATCACGACGATCGCGCCGGCCCATCTCGGCAACTTCAAGAACATCAAGGAAATCGCCGCTGCCAAGGCCGAGATCTTCGAGGGGCTCGAACCCGGCGGCCATGTCGTGCTCAATCGCGACAACGACCAGTTCAATTTCCTCGACCGCACGGCGCAATCGCTCGGCATCGAGCATATCCATTCCTTCGGCCAGCATGCCAAGGCCGAATTCCGGCTCGCAGAATTCAATGGCTCCGACGAGAATTCGACGCTGTGGCTGACGATTGGTGGCGAGACGCTGGAAGTCGCGCTCGGCGCGCCGGGCCGCCATATCGCCGAGAATGCGCTCGCAGCACTCGGGGTCGTCAGGATCGTCGGCGCCGATATGCAGAAGGCGATCGAAGCGCTTGCGACGCTGAGGCCGGAAAAGGGCAGGGGCAAGCGCCACCGGCTTTTAATCGGCGGCGGCAGCTTCACGCTGATCGACGAGAGCTACAATGCGAATCCAGCCTCGATGCGCGCGGCGATCGCGCTGCTGGCGGCCTCCGAGCCGACCGGCCGCGGACGCCGTATCGCCGTGCTCGGCGACATGCTGGAGATGGGCGACTATGCGCAGAAGGTCCATACCGACCTTGCCGTGCCCCTGCTTGCGGCCGGCATCGAGCATGTCTGGCTGGCTGGAGCCGAGATGGCTGCGCTGAAGGAATCGTTGCCGGAAAGCGTCCACGTCGACTATCGCGAGAACACGGACGAATTGACGGACTATGTATTGAACTCGGTCGCGCCAGGCGACGTGTTGATGGTGAAATCGTCTCTGGGCATCGGTTTCGGCAAGATCGTCGCCGCGCTCCTTGACAAGTTCCCGGCATTTGCCGACACGCAACGCGAATTTTGATCGGGTAAACAAGGGGCCCTGAATGCTGATCTGGCTTGTCGAACTGTCGGAATATTTCAAATTTCTGAACCTGTTCAGATATATTACCTTCCGCACGGGGGCTGCTCTCTTCACCTCAGCACTGATCGTCTTCCTGTTCGGGCCGACGATCATCAATTCGCTGCGCATCCGGCAGGGCAAGGGCCAGCCGATCCGCGCCGATGGGCCGCAGACGCACTTCAAGAAAGCCGGCACGCCGACCATGGGCGGGCTGATGATCCTCGCCGGCATCGTCGGCGCATCGCTGCTCTGGGCCGATCTTTCCAACGTCTATGTCGTCGCCACGCTGCTGGTGACGCTGGGCTTCGGCGCGATCGGCTTCTACGACGATTATCTTAAGGTCACGAAGCAGAGCCACATGGGCTTTTCCGGCAAGGCGCGTCTCGGCATCGAATTCGTCATCGCCGGCATCGCCGTCTATTTCATGATGCGCACCGCCCTTGCCTCGGGGATTGCCGGCTCGACCTTCGGCTCCTCGATTGCCTTTCCCTTCTTCAAGGACTTCATGATCAATATCGGCATCATGTTCGTCGTCTTCGGCGGCTTCGTCATCGTCGGGGCCGGCAATGCCGTCAATCTGACGGACGGTCTCGACGGACTTGCCATCGTGCCTGTGATGATTGCAGCCGCCTCCTTCGGCGTCATCGCCTATCTCGCCGGCAACGTGGTGTTTGCGAACTACCTGCAGATCAATTTCGTGCCCGGCACCGGCGAGCTCGCCGTCGTGCTCGGCGCCGTCATCGGCGCCGGCCTCGGCTTTCTCTGGTTCAATGCTCCGCCGGCCGCCATCTTCATGGGCGACACCGGGTCGCTGGCACTCGGCGGCACGATCGGCACCGTCGCCGTCGCCACCAAGCATGAGATCGTCATGGCAATCATCGGCGGCCTCTTCGTCATCGAGACGCTCTCGGTCATCATCCAGGTCGGCTTCTTCAAGATGACCGGCCGGCGCGTCTTCCTGATGGCGCCGATCCATCATCACTTCGAGAAGAAGGGCTGGACCGAGAGTCAGGTGGTGATCCGCTTCTGGATCGTCGCCGTCGGCCTTGCCATGCTCGGTCTCTCGACGCTGAAGCTCCGGTGAGGCGGCGATGATCCCGGTCACGACGCTCAAGGACAGGAAGGTCGCGCTCTTCGGGCTCGGCGGCTCCGGCTTTGCCACTGCCCGGGCGCTGATATCAGGCGGTGCCGAGGTGACCGCCTGGGACGACAATCCCGACAGCGTCGCCAAGGCCGCGGCCGAAGGCATCAGAACGGAAGACCTGCACAACATCGACTGGAGCCAGCAGACGCTGTTCGTGCTGTCACCCGGCGTGCCGCTCACCCATCCGAAGCCGCACTGGACGGTCGATCTTGCGCGTGCGGCCGGCGTCGATATCGTCGGCGACGTCGAGCTCTTCGTGCGCGAGCGCCGCGCTCATGCGCCGGACTGCCCCTTCATCGCCATAACAGGCACCAACGGCAAGTCGACCACGACTGCGCTGGTCGCCCATATCCTGACGTCAGCAGGCTACGACACGCAGCTTGGCGGCAATATCGGCACGGCGGTGCTGACCCTCGATCCGCCGAGGGGCGAGCGCTTTTACGTCGTCGAATGCTCCTCCTACCAGATCGATCTGGCGCCGACGCTGAACCCGTCGGCCGGAATCCTGCTCAACGTGACGCCCGATCATCTCGACCGTCACGGCACGATGCAGCATTATGCCGATATCAAGGAACGGCTGGTCGCCGGCAGCGATGTCGCGATTGTCGGCGTCGACGACAGCCATTCGGCTTTGATCGCTGACCGCGTCCAGCGGGCGGGTGTCAAGGTGGTCCGCATTTCGCGCCGCAACGTGGTGGCGGACGGCATTTATGCCGAGGGCACCAAACTCATCCAGGCCGCCGGCGGCGCCATGCTGCCTTTCGCCGATCTCGACGGCATCCAGACGCTGCGCGGCAGCCACAATGCGCAGAACGCC
>NZ_JALBGX010000108.1:0-22211 GCF_023006465.1 Rhizobium sp. PRIMUS64
CCGCTGCGCGGCTTCGGCACGAAGGGTCCTGCCCCCGACGGCAGCGCGGCGGCGAGCGCCTTGATATAGGCTGATGGCGGCGGCTTGCTGCCGGGAAGCAACATTTCGTATTTCTCCCAGAATTCCCGGCGTTCGGAATTCGGCAGCATCAGCGCCTTGCGTAGCCATTTGTGGTCGCGCTCGAGGATGACGGGCAACGGATTTTCAAGGCCCCTGCGATAGCCGCTCAAGATCAATTCGCCGATCATGCGAACCGAGGGACCGTCGTCGCCGCGCGCCAGGATGGCGCTTGCCGCAAGGCGAACGAGATCCAGCGCATAGGGCATCACCGCCGCGTCGTCGAAATCGTTGACGCCCCAGACGAGCCGGCCCTCGATGTCGCGCCATGTGCCGAAATTCTCCAGATGCGTATCGCCGATCGCCAACACCTCGGGCACGGAGCCAAGTTCCGGGCAGATATCGAGGATGATCTCGCACCAGCGCCAATAGGTGGCGCGCAGGAAGACGAAATCGCCGCTTCGCATCTTCTCGTGCTTCTCCCGGAGATCGTCCTTGACGAGATCGTCGCCGAGTTCGCCGGCCAGCCAGGTCTCGAAATTCCGGACCGATTGCGATATCGTCGTCATGCTGGCGCTCCATCATTTCGCGACCCGATGCGGAGAATACGCGCACCGCGCGAAGCTGCAATCGTCTTCGCATCGGATCGCCACAATCCAGCGGTACTGGGCAGCTGTACCGGCTTGCGCGGCGACGCAAAGGTGAAAGGTTGCCCCGGCGACACGGTCCCGGGTTTCCATCGCCGCCCGGACCGATTTCAGCAATGTCCAGCTTGTCGAATGCGGCGCGCCATGCCACTTTCGCGGCTGCAAGAGGGGCAGACATGAGCGAGACTGACAGGGGCGATTTCCGCGCGCGAATCCGCCGCAATTTTGCGCGCCAGGCGGCGATGGAAACGATCGGCGCGGAGCTGACGCGCGTCGAGCACGGCGTCGTCGAGATCGAGCTTCCCTTCGACGTCAAGCTGACACAGCAGCACGGCATCCTGCATGCGGGCATCATTTCAGCAGCGCTCGATTCGGCCTGCGGCTTTGCCGCCTACAGCGTCATTGACCCGGAAGCCTCGATCCTGACGATCGAGTTCAAGGTCAATCTCATGTCGCCGGGGCGTGGCGATCGCTTCCTGTTTCGCGGGGAAATCACCAAACCCGGCTCCACCATCATCGTCGCCGACGGACGAGGCTACGCGATCAGCGACGGGCCGGCCAAACTCATCGCCTCCATGACCGGAACGATGATGGTGATCCGCGGTAGAGAGGGCATTACGGGATGAAGTTCGAACTGAAATCGGTCGCGGGGAAATCCATCCTTTTCGTCATGGCAGCGGAGGCCGAATACGGTCCCTTCCTGCGTTCGCGCATCGAACCTTTGATGACCGGGGTCGGCCCGGTCGAGGCAGCCATCGCGCTGAGCAAGACATTGGCGCGGCTGGATGCAGTCGACGAACTGCCCGATCTCGTCGTGTCCCTCGGTTCGGCCGGCTCCGCGAAACTGGAGCAGACCGAAGTCTATCAGGTGACCTCGGTTTCCTACCGCGACATGGACGCCTCGCCGCTCGGCTTCGAAAAGGGCAAGACACCCTTTCTCGACCTGCCCGCAACGCTCGAACTGCCGCTGCGCATTCCCGGCATTGCCGAAGCAAGTCTTTCCACCGGCGGCAACATCATTTCGGGCGCCGCCTATACCGGCATCGACGCCGACATGGTCGACATGGAGACCTATGCGGTGCTGCGCGCCTGCCAGGGCTACAAGCTGCCGCTGATCGGCCTTCGCGGCATTTCCGACGGCGCCGTCGAGCTGCAGCATATTTCGGGCTGGACCGAATATCTGCACATCGTCGACCGCAAGCTCTCTTACGGCGTCGACAGCCTGTTCACCGCGCTGGAGGACGGGGTATTCTGGTTCTGAGCCCTTGAATGCGGGACAATTGGAACAATAAAAACCCGATACCGCCGATTTCCCGCATTGCCAGGCGAAGCGCTTTTCATTAAAGCCTCGCCATGACCCAGACAGCACATCCCGACTCCGTTCTCATCGTCGATTTCGGCAGCCAGGTGACCCAGCTCATCGCACGTCGCGTGCGCGAGGCTGGCGTCTATTGCGAGATCGTTCCCTTCCAATCGGCCGAAGAGGGCTTCAACCGCCTGCAGCCGAAGGCCGTGATCTTGTCCGGCAGCCCGGCTTCCACGGTGGACGAGGGATCGCCGCGAGCGCCTCAGATCATCTTCGACAGCGGCCTGCCAGTCTTCGGCATCTGCTACGGCCAGCAGACGATGTGCATGCAGCTCGGCGGCAAGGTCGAGAGCGGCCATCACCGCGAATTCGGCCGCGCCTTCCTCGAGGTCGACAGGGACTGCCAGCTGTTCGAGGGCCTGTGGTCCTCCGGCTCGCGCCATCAGGTCTGGATGAGCCATGGCGACCGCGTCACCGCGCTGCCGGATGGATTCGAGGTGGTCGCCACCTCCTCCAACGCCCCCTATGCCTTCATCGCCGACGAGAAGCGCAAATATTACGGCGTGCAGTTCCACCCCGAGGTCGTGCATACGCCTGACGGCGCCAAGCTGATCGGCAATTTCATTCACAACATCGCCGGCATCAAGGGCGACTGGTCGATGTCGGCATATCGCCAGAAGGCGGTCGAGCAGATCCGCGCGCAGGTGGGCGACAAGCGCGTCATCTGCGCGCTTTCGGGCGGCGTCGACAGTTCCGTCGCAGCGCTCTTGATCCACGAGGCCGTCGGCGACCAGCTGACCTGCATCCTCGTCGACCACGGGCTGATGCGCAAGGATGAGGCGGCCGGCGTCGTCGCCATGTTCCGCGAGCATTACAATCTGCATCTGCTGCACGTCGATGCCGCCGATCGTTTCATCGGCGAGCTCGAAGGCGTCAGCGACCCGGAAACCAAGCGCAAGATCATCGGCCGGCTGTTCATCGAGACCTTCGAGGAAGAGGCCAAGAAGCTCGGCGGCGCCGATTTCCTCGGCCAAGGCACGCTCTATCCCGACGTGATCGAAAGCGTTTCCTTCACCGGCGGCCCGTCGGTGACGATCAAATCGCATCATAATGTCGGCGGCCTGCCGGAGCGCATGAAGATGCAGCTCGTCGAGCCGCTGCGCGAGCTCTTCAAGGACGAGGTGCGCGCGCTCGGCCGCGAGCTTGGCCTGCCCGACAGCTTCATCGGCCGCCACCCCTTCCCCGGCCCCGGCCTTGCCATCCGCTGCCCCGGCGGCATCACCCGCGAAAAGCTGGAGATCCTGCGCGAGGCCGATGCGATCTATCTCGACGAAATCCGCAAGGCCGGCCTCTACGACGCTATCTGGCAGGCTTTTGCGGTGCTGCTGCCAGTCCAGACCGTTGGCGTCATGGGCGACGGGCGCACCTATGAATTCGTCTGCGCGCTGCGCGCTGTCACCTCCGTCGACGGCATGACGGCGGACTTCTACCACTACGACATGGAATTCCTCGGCCGCGCCGCGACCCGCATCATCAACGAGGTGCGCGGCATCAACCGCGTGGTCTACGATGTTACGTCGAAGCCGCCTGGCACGATCGAGTGGGAGTGACGCGGATACCGTGGGGTAGTATCGGATGGCAGAGGACACTCGAGCGAATCCTAGGCCATCGTACTTCTCGGGCCAAATCACACGGCCTTAGATCGATTATTGCTCCTTCTTGAACAAATCCTGGAAGATGAGCTGGCCCCAAGTGCGGCCGCGTGCGTGCACCAGCGCGCCACCCTCGTTGAGCTTTCCCAGCTTGACGGGTGCGAACCCGAGCTGTTTGGCCAAATCCGCCACGGGAGCGATCGCGTCCTCGTCGTCGCTCGACAGAAAGACGACCCGGTGGCCGCCCTCAACGATCGGATCGGTAGCCAGGGTGGCGGCAATCAGGTGATTGAAACCTTTCACGAGCTTGGCGCCGGTGAACGCCTTCGCGACGAAGGCGGAGGGCGGCAGGCCGTCCAGCTCTTCGGGAGTGAGGGGAAACGAGTTCGTCGCGTCGATGACTGTCTTGCCTTCCCAGCTCGGCAGAGCCTTCGCAACCTCGCGATGCTCCCCGAACGGGACCGCCAGGATGATCGTGTCGGCCTCGAGTGCATCCTGCAGCGACTTGGCGACGACCGTGGGGCCAATCGCCCGCGCCTGAGGCGCCAACGCCTCGGGCGGCCGGCGGCTCGCGACGGCCACCTTGATGTTTTTACGGGCGAAGGCGTGGGCAAGGGCCTGGCCTATCTTACCGAATCCTACAATCGCATAGCTCATGATATTTCTCCTATCCGTGTTGATATTGATTCCCGGGCCCTTAGTGGCTCTGGGGATCCGTTCCGCTGTATGGCGACTTTCGCGTAGACGTCTCGCCGTGAACGACTTCCGCACGGCCGGACGGTCAGCCGCTTCCGGCGATCCGGCGCGATTTCAGATGGCCGAGAAGCCGCCGTCGACAGACAACTCCACCCCATTCACGAAGCTCGAATCGTCTGAAGCAAGAAACAGCGCGGCCGCCGCAATTTCCTCAGGACGACCCATCTTTCCCCGCGGGATCAGGGATTCGAACATTTGCTTCGCCTCCTCGGTGAGAACTTGGTCCTGCATCGGTGTGGCGATCGGCCCCGGATGCAGCACGTTCACCCGTATATTCCTGCCCTTGAGTTCGTTGAGCCACCCGCGTGCGAACGCGTGCAGCGCCGCCTTGCTCGCCGCATACACGCTGTAACCAGGAAAACCTTTCAGCGAAGCAACTGACCCGGTCATGAAGATCGATCCGCCATCGTTGAACAGCGGCAACGCCTTCTGAACCGTAAACAGCGTGCCCCGCGTATTCAGGTTGAAGGTCGCGTCGAAATGCTGCTCGGTAATCTCGCCCAGTGGGACGGCTTCGCCCGTGCCGGCGCTCGCGTATAGGATGTCGATCTTACCCTTTTCCCGTTTGACCGTGTCGAACAGACGATCGAGGTCGTCGAGATTGGCCGCGTCGCCGCGCACGCCGGTCACGTTCCGGCCAATCAACTTGACGGCCTCGTCGAGCGCCTCCTGCCTCCGGCCCGTGATAAAAACATAGGCGCCTTCTTCAACGAACCGCTTGGCGCTCGCCAGCGCCATGCCGCTCGATCCACCCGTGATGACTGCAACCTTACCCTCAAGCTTTCCCATGACTTCTCCTTCCAGGCTCCGCCTTTGATCGTTCGGGGACGCCCCCGAGACCCTCAAATAGGTCCGCCGGAGTCAGGCGTTGAGTGCGGAAGCGCGCACATCGGTGGTGCAAAATCGATCCGCCTGGACGACTGACGCCAGCCGCGACGATCGGTGTCTGTCGTTCGGAATTGAGCCGCGCTCGTCGACATAAGCTATGATGACAGCCCGTACTGCTGTACGACGCGTTAGATACGGGCTTCGGAAGGCGCACCGCGCGGTGCTGGATTGCACCATGATCGACTGGGATGACATTCGCTACTTTCTTGCCGTGGCGCGCGGAGGCTCAGTGCGGGCTGCCGCCGAGGGCCTCGGGGTGTATCATTCGACCGTGCTGCGACGCATCGCTCAGCTCGAGGAACGCCTCGGGGCGCAGATGTTCGAAAAGCTGCCTTCGGGCTACCGCCTGACGGCTGCGGGCGAGGAGGTCCTCGAGCTCGCGAACGAGATGGAAGCGTCGTCGCACCAGCTGGAGACGCGCGTCTTCGGTCGCGACCAGAGCGTGCGCGGGCTTCTGCGGGTGACGTTGGCTCCAACCCTTGCGACACATCTGCTCATGCCGGATCTCGCCGATTTCGCGCTTCTGCATCCCGATATCGAGATGGAAATCATCTCGTCCGGCGAGCTGGCAAATCTGACCAACCGAGAGGCCGACGTGGCGATCCGCGTCGTTTACGACCGCAAAACCCTGCCGCTCAATCTTCACGGCCTGAAGGGACCGGAGCTCTTCAGCGGCGTCTACATGTCTCGCGATCGACTGGTCGCATGGCGTGCGGGCGCGCCGGATCCCATCCGATGGATCGTCATAAGCATTCATGGAATTCCGGATTGGGTCCGCGAGGGTGAGGTTCGCACCACGGGGGTTCCGTTCAGGATCACGGACGGCGAGGCGCAGATCGTCGCAGTACGGCAAGGGCTCGGGATGACGACACTGCCGTGCTTCGTCGGAGATGCCGACCCCCTATTGGCGAGGGTGCCGGGCACCGACCTGCACCTGCATGGAACCATCTGGCTTCTCACGCAGGGGGAGACGCGCAAGACGAAGCGCGTCCGGCTCTTCACGGAGTTCGTATCCCGCAGGCTTGCCGCGTACGCTCCGCTTCTCGGGGGGCTGTCCATGTCGCGCGACTGACGCCCGGCAGGTCGCCGGCGACGCTTGCCGTAATCCGGTCGGAAGCCGAGCTGCGATTTTCATCTGGCGAGTCGCCAGATCAGGCCGGAACGTAGGTCAACCTGATTACATCCTCGCCAATCCGGTCATGAGCCATTAGGCGGAGCGGCGGCCGGGGTCCGGCAAAATATGGCTTGCCGTGACCGAGCACGACGGGGTGCAGGTAGATTCGATACTCATCGATCAGGCCAAGTTCGGTGAGGCTTTGTGCCAAATCCGGACCGGCAACTTCGATCTCCCCGTCGCGTTCCGCCTTCAGCTTGCGGATCGCGGCCTCAAGATCTTCCCCAACAAGCCTGGCGTTGGGACCGACCGACGTCAACGAGCGCGAGACGACCCATTTCGGCTGGTTCCGCCACGCTGCCGCGAAGGCCTGTCGCTCTGCGTCCCATTCGGGATGTTCGTCGTCCCAGTAACGCATTACCTCATACATCCGGCGACCGTACACACTGCCCGCCTGCCGCTGAGCCTCCTCGATGAAGTGGCGGAAGAGCGTAGGGCTTGGGCCAAACGCCATATGATCGACGTAGCCGTCCAGGGACTGGTTCATTCCGAACACAAGCTTAGCCATCCTCACTTCCTTTCCTGAAACAGCATATCCGCGCATGCCTGATTGCATTGTGCAATCAGTTGTAAGTTAGCTCAACTGGTTTTATATCGCAATTGGTTTTTGCAGTGCGCATAAATCCGCGACCTGATGTTCGCCACCCGCCGTGCGAGTTGCTGACCGACCAGCAGGCCCGGTGGACAACGGCCTGTCCGCTTCCAGCCATCAGAATGAACAAGCCGCCATCAGCGGCGCTATTTCAGCGGCAGAAACAGTTCCGCCACCGCCTCATGCTCCGGCACTTCGGGGAAGAAGCTCAACCGCTGGCAATAGATCGGGAAATCGCGTGCTTCCTCGCCGCTGGCCGGAAGCCAGTCGCGATAAAGGTAGAGCGCGGCGGGCTCCAGATTGTCGGTGTTGCCGACGACACGCAGCACCGCGCAGCGTCCGCCAGGGATCTCGCCGGCTTTGATCTCTTTGCCGTTCGCCTCGATCGGTTGATCGGTCCCGACACAAAGGTCCACGCTATAATCGGCAGGCGACGCAGGACGCCGCTCGGAACGCCAGACATTGAAGGTCGGACTTGTCTTGGGGTGCAAGCCAGCGGCCTTGCGCCAGGCGATGAACCGCTGGATGGTGGCGCCGAGCGTCGCCGGGTCGCCCCGGTGCTCCATGATCGCCACCGGCGTGGTGGGCACATTGCGAATGTTCACGTCGTCAGTGGTAAAAGTCTTCTGCATGAGCTTGCTCCTTGCGTTGTCGAGAGGCCCGAAGGCCGCAAGCCACGGCTCCCAGTCAGGAGACTTCCGGAACGACGAAGGCGACTGCCCGAACCGTTGCCGAAAGGCGCGGGCGAAGGCATCCGGTGCGTCGTAACCGGCATCCATCGCTATGTCAGTGACGCGTTCTTCGTCCCTGTAAGCCAGCCGGTATGAAGCGCGCTTCATGCGGGCAAGCCTGATATAGCGATGCACTGATAATCCGAAGGTCGCCGTAAACTGCCGGTGGAAATGAAACTTCGAGAAAGCCGCGACACCGCTCAGAAGGTCAAGATCGTCATCGAGGTGCCGGTCGACATAATCCAGCACTCGCTGCATCCGCTCATGATAGTTCCGAAGCGCTGCGGTCATTCGCCTTGGTCTCCGTGGCAGCTCAAACTAGATTCCTCCGGCAACCAGCGCCCGACCGATCTTGCGGTTTGGCATGGATCAGCCGGTGCCGCCCGATCGGAGCGTCTTGCGATCCTCGCCCGGCACTGTTATTCGCTTTTCCATCTTAGAGGAGAATGCCTTTGTTTGCCGTCGTAACGATCCAGAACTCACCGGCTGCGGCGGTAAGGATGATGGCGTTCGGCATCGTGACCGAGAGCTAATCCTCCATTCTATCGCTCGGCCTTAGCGCGCCCAATGCTGGCGCATGTCTAGTGTCGAGAAGACTATGATTATCGAACTAACGTCTCATGATTTTGAAGCGCTGCTGAAGGGCATCGCGCCACGTCATCTGCGCCTTGTCCAAGACAGCCCCATTGCGCCTCCTGAAGTACTGGAGATGTTGAACCGCCTCGCGACTGACATAGGCGCTGAATTCTCGCCGTCGGCCTGGATGATCGCGGAGGATGGCGAGATCGTCGGCCTCTGCTCCATCGTTCGAGTTCCACAAGATGGAAACATCCATATCGGCTATGGGATTGCGCCTTCGCGCCAGGGCCGTGGATGCACCGCGCGGGCCATAGGCCAGTTGCTGGAGTGGGGGCGGAGCGACCCTCGCGTGGCTCTGATCTCCGCAGAGACCGAAGTTGCGAACATTGCGTCACAGCGTGTCCTCGAGCGCAATGGATTCATTCGCGCCGGCGAGCGTATCGATGCCGAAGACGGTCCATTGATTTGCTGGGAAGCAATGACGGTCTAAGGTTGCGGACCGAATAAGCCCGCACGGGAGACGGCCGGCCGAGGTTCAATTACCTCGGCCGGACTTTTGTCATGGACAGATGACGACTTCGATCACGGCCTGCTTCAGCGGCCGTAGGTGACCTCGACGGAGGCCTTGTCGAGCGTATTTGCCCTGACATAGAAGCCAACCATGGCGCCCGGCGCAGTATCAGGAAGCGGAAGCTTGTCGACCGAAAGCGCATAGACGGTGAACTGGTAATGGTGCGGCGCATCGCCGGCCGGCGGGCATGCGCCGCCATAGCCGGATGTACCAAAATCGGTGTGACCTTCGACAGTGCCTGCGGGAAGCTTTTTGTCACCGCTGGCGCCGATGGCGATCTCCGAGGCATTTGCGGGAATGTTGAACACCGACCAATGCCACCAGCCCGAGCCGGTCGGAGCATCCGGATCGTAAGCCATGATGGCGAAACTCTTGGTCGCCTCGGGAGCACCCGACCAGGTCAGTTCCGGCGAGATGTTCTTGCCGGCGCAGCCGAAGCTGTTGAAGACCTGTGCATCGGCCATGGCCTTGCCGGCGGTCAAATCCTTCGAGGTGAGCTTCATTTCGGCCTGTGCGGCCGTCGCGCCAAAGACGGATGTGGCGAGAAGTACTGCTGTGATAAAACGCATTCTGTTTTCCTGCGGTTGACAATGCAGGAAAACTATCGTCACCGAGCAAGTGCATCTGCCCCGCTATGCTCAACTTCTGCCCCGATCCGCTCAAAACGCTCAGAGCCGCCCCGCACATGGCGTGGATTGACGCCAAACCGCTCTTTGAACCGCGCCGCGAATTGCGACGGGGAATCGTAACCGACCTCAAGCGCGACCTGCGCCATCGGCAGGGTTGTGGTTTGAATGAGGCCCAAGGCGCGATTCATTCTTGTATCGCTCAAGATCTCACTGAAACCGGTATTCTCGGCGGCCAGCTTACGCCTCAGCGTCGCTTCGCTCATGTTGAACGAGCGCGCCGCGTGTGCAAGCGTCCAATCAAAGGTCGTATCACTTTCGATCATCTGCCGCAGCCGGTCCTCGAGCCGAGGGCTTTGGCATTGGCCCAACACCGCTCCGCAGAGCGCAAACCAGGTGATCAGCTCCATCAAACGAGCCTTGGCAATGGCGCCGGGAAGCCTCGTCAGCTTGCCGGGCTGACAGCAATAGTCAAACAATGCCGCGGCTTCCTCCGGCAGCTTCGAGGTCCCTGCCGGGACAGGCCTCGATGGAACGGCGAGCGATCCCATCCTGGTATAGGCTTCCTCGAAGAGCTGTCGCGGAACAGGAAGCGCCAGGGTCTGATACTTCTGCGGCGCCTTGGGAATATTCTCCATCGTCAACGGTCGATAGTCGGGCAGCAAGCCGTAGGCGCCCGCCTCGAGGCGCAAAGCCTTGTCATCTGCCATGACGATCTTCGTTCCCGATTGCACCTGTATCAACAGGGGGCTCGTATTGACGAGACGATAAAAACAGGCCCGCCCGCCCTGGCGGATCAAGGCCCTGGTCGGAATGGGAAAGACCTCGTCGAGCATATGTTCTCCGACAACAGGATGGATGATCGTGGGGCTCGGGCTGCCAGGCCGTGAGACTGGAGCCATGATCGGTAGACTCGCCACCACCGATCCCTTGAGGATCGGGAATAGCAAAACCGCGTGTCATGGGCAATCTTGAGCGTCATTCAGGCGTTCGAACTCAATGGAATTCCGCGCGTCCCACCTCAGCGCATTTTTGTGGCTGGTGTTTGCTTGTCATCGATGTGAATTCGGGTTTTGTCGGCAGCGTCGGCCCGGCTTTTCACGTGATCGATGAAAGCCCGCAGCTTCGGCATCACTTGATGACGGCTGGGATAGTAGAGGAACACACCCGGCGCCATCGGTGCGAACGCCTCCAGGACGCGGACGAGTTTTCCCGCCTTCACAGGTCCGGCGGCGATTGGCTCCGGCACTTGCGCAAGCCCCATATCTTCGACGGCGGCTCCCAGCATGGTGGGAAAATCATGGGCGATCAGCGGCCCGGAGACAACAGCCTCGATCGGCTTTTTGCCGCTGACAAACGACCACGGCGCGATTGAGCCGTTCGAGCGGCGCATGCGGATGCAGGCATGTTGACGCAGATCGTCGATACGCTCGGGCCGCCCTCTCCGGTGCAGATATTCGGGGCTGCCGACGACCACCAGCGGGAAGGACGGCGTCAGCCGGACCGCGACCATGTCGGCTGCGATGAACTGGCCGAGCCGGATACCGGCGTCAAATCCTTCGGCCGCGATATCGACCAGTTCCTCATTCGCGGCGACCTCCACCTCGATCTCGGGAAACGCCTGGCAGAAGGATGCAATCAGTGGCTCCAACAGGATCGGCACCACTGACGGCGGCACGGTGAGCCGCAACAGTCCAGCCGGTCTCTGGCCGAGCTCACGCGCAACCGCGCTTGCCGCAACCAGTTCCTCGAAAGCCGGCTTTGCGCGCGTCAGGAACCGCTCGCCGGCTTCAGTCAGACCGACACTGCGCGTCGTGCGGATGAAGAGTACTGCGCCGACACGCTCCTCAAGAGCGCGTACGGCCTGGCTGACTGCCGAGGGGGTCACCCCGAGTTCCGCGGCTGCTCTGCGAAAACTACGGTGATGGGCAACGCTCAGAAACGCCTCAACGCCGTCGAGCGAGCCTTGCCTGACTGTGAAGTTTTGCTTCATACCGCATCGATATTATCGCCAATAGTCGATCGCGGGAAGCGGCCGTACATCTGGATCCCACAAATCAGGAGTGCCCCGATGTCGACGGAATCCATCTTTCAAACCCATCTCGCGCTCGGCTATGTCGGGTGGCTGCTTTGCTTCGGCGCCTATATTCTGCCCTGGCTCAAATCGATGGACAGGGTCAAGGCGCACCGCGCCATCGCCACTCTGCACAGCTTCCGCTTCTTCGGGCTCGTCTTCATTCTGCCCGGCGTCGTCGGTCCCAACCTGCCCACCAGCTTCGCCACCTTCGCTGCCTATGGCGACCTCGCGGCCGGGCTGCTCGCCATGTTGGCGCTCGTCACGATCCGCATGCGTCCGGTCTTCTGGCTGTTCGTCGTCGCCTTCAATCTCGTGGGAATGGGCGACCTCGTGCTCGACTACTATCACGCGATCCAGGCCGGCCTGCCGGCGCGGGCGGAGGAATTGGGCGCCGCATACGCGATCCCGATCATTTACGTGCCCTTGCTGATGATCACCCACGTCTTCGCATTCTATTTGCTTCTGCGTCCTCAGCCTAAGGCAACCCAGGCGCTCGCCGGCGAGGCGGCAGTATCTTAACCTCCGCCATCTCAGGCGTTGCACCTTGCGATCGAAGATCGCAACTCTAGAGCCCGTCAAACCTGCGGACATAATCGACCAATGCGCGCAGCTTCAGCGGCTGTCTCTGGCGCCTGGGGTAGTAGAGATAGAAGCCCGGGAATGGCGGGCAGAAATCCTCCAGCAGCGGCACGAGCTCCCCGCGTTCGATATAGGATTGGAAGGTTTCCGCCATGCCGAAGGTGATGCCTGCTCCGGCGCAGGCCATGCGGATCATCATTCCCATGTCGTTGGTCGTGACGACGGGATCGACGGAGACGTCGAAGTCGCGATTGTTCTCGGTGAACTCCCAGCGATAAGGCGCCGTATCCGGGCGTGGCCGCCATCCGATGCAGGCATGATCCTGCAGGTCGCGGGGATGGCGGGGATGGCCGCGGCGCTCGAGATAGCTGCGGGATGCGGCCGCGCATTGTCGCTGCTCTTCGGAGACTGAAATCGCGATCATGTCCTGCTCGATCACTTCGCCCAGCCGGACACCGGCGTCGAAGCCGGCCTCGACGATATCGAATTCGTCATCGGTGATGGTGATATCGAGTTTGATGTCGGGGCAAGCTTCCATGAAACCGGCCAGTAGCGTGCCGGACAGGAAGTTCTCGGCGATCGAGGAAACGGTGATCCTCAGCAGGCCGCTCGGGCGCGCCTGCATTTCCCGCACCGTCTGCATTGCATCCTTGACCTGCCGGACCGATGGACGAACCGCGTCGAAGAACACTTCGCCGGCTTCGGTCAGGCTGACGCTGCGGGTCGTGCGCTGGACCAGGGCGACGCCAACCCGATCCTCCAGGCGCTGCAGGGCCTGGCTGACGGCGGAGCGGGTGACGCCAAGCCGCTCGCCGGCAAGGCGGAAGTTCCGCGCCTCGGCCACCGCAAGAAAAACTGAAATGCCTTCGAGATCATCGACCATTGGTTAGCATTTCTAACCAAGGCATCCTGGATTGGCAACTTAATCGCCGCGGATGGGCACGCTATCTTTCAAGTCGAGATCAACGCCAAGACCCACGCATCGGCAGATCTTCTTCGAAAGGCAAGGCAATGCGAAGGATTTTCAAAAGCCCGATTCTGCAGTTTTTCACGGCGGTCACCCTGGCTGGCACGGCGACCAGTTCGTCCGCCACCGATGCCGTGAACGACCGAGATCAGCAGCAACAAACAAGCGAGAACAGAATGCAGCAACACCCCTATGTCGGCATGTGGGTTACGGATGATGGCCGCGTCCGCCACGAACTTTTGCCGAATGGCCGTTACGACGAAGCCCGCGGAAACCGGGAAAGCGCCTATCGCGGCCGCTACGAAGTCACCGGAAGGCACATCGAATACTGGGATGACACGGGCTTCACGGCCGACGGCGATTTCGTCGACGGCAATACCCTCCATCATGGCGGCATGGTGCTTCGCCGCAAGTGACGTGCCGCCTGAAAGGCAACATCACCAAGGATAAGGCCGGGTTTGCCGGCCGGAAAGGATGACGATCATGTCTTCCCCAACACCCACCTGGTTCATCACCGGCGCATCGTCCGGCCTCGGCCGGGCACTCGCCGAAGCGGTCCTGGCGCGCGGCTGGCGCGCCGCCATGACGGCGCGCAGACCCGAGACCCTGGCAGATCTCACGGCAGAGCACGGCGACCGCGCGCTTGCCCTTGCACTCGATGTGACGGACAGCAACTCCATCGCCGGCGCGGTTCATGACGCGGAAACGCATTTCGGCGTGATCGACGTCCTCGTCAACAATGCCGGCTACGGCTACCTCTCGGCGATCGAAGAGGGCGACGATGCCGAGATACGCGCTCAGTTCGAAACCAATGTGTTCGGTTTGATCGCTGTCACCAAGCAGGTTCTGCCGGGCATGCGCTCACGCCGGCAAGGACATATCTTCAACGTCTCTTCGCTCGGCGGGCTCGTCGCTTTTGCTGCAACCGGCTACTACCACGCCACCAAATTCGCGGTCGAAGGCTTGTCGGAATCGCTTTCGCATGAGGTCAAATCGCTTGGCATCGATGTGACGATCCTCGAACCGGGCGCCTTCCGCACGGATTGGGCCGGCCGGTCGATGGTCGAATCCAGTACGATCATCGACGACTATGCCGAGACTTCCGGCAAGCGGCGCCAGGCCACCCGGTCGGTCTCCGGCAACCAGCCGGGCGATCCGGTGCGAGCCGCGACAGCAATCATATCGGCGTTCGAGGCGGACGAGCCGCCGCTGCGCTTGTTGCTCGGCGCACCTGCCCTGAAGATCGCCCGCGAACGGCTCGATGCGCTGCGCGCAAATTTCGAAGCCTGGGCGGAGACGACGCTCAGCGCCGATTTCCCAAGCTAAACCCCAAGAAAACCCTCAGCCGTATCGCCAGGCGAGCGGCGTGAAATGGAGCTTGAAATGTCTGATATCAAAGGAAAAGTCATTGCCATCACCGGAGCCAGCAGCGGTATCGGAGAGGCTGCGGCAAAGGTGCTGGCTGCCGCAGGCGCCCATGTCCTGATTGGCGCGCGCCGCACCGAGCGCCTGGAGGAACTCGCCGCCGACATCGCGGCAAAGGGTGGGTCGGTGCGCCTGCAAAAGCTTGACGTCACCGACCGGGCGGATGTGGAAGCCTTCGCAGGCTTTGCCAAGTCCGAATTCGGCCGGCTGGACGTTATCGTCAACAATGCCGGGGTCATGCCGCTCTCGCCGCTAGACGCCCTCAAGGTCGACGAGTGGGACCGGATGGTCGACGTCAATATCAAAGGCGTTCTCTACGGCATCGCGGCGGCCCTTCCGATCATGAAGGCGCAGGGATCGGGGCAGATCATCAACCTGTCTTCGATCGGCGGCCACAGCGTCTCTCCGACCGCCGCGGTCTATTGCGCGACGAAATTCGCAGTGCGGGCGATCTCGGACGGGCTGCGGCAGGAAACCGATCGCATCCGGGTGACCGTCATCTCCCCCGGCACGACGACATCGGAACTGGCCGAGACGATCACCGATCCGACGGCGCGGGATGCCATGAAGGCGTTCAGGGCGATCACGATCAGCCCCGAGGCCATCGCCAATTCGATCCTCTACGCCGTCAGCCAGCCTGATGATGTCGATGTCAGCGAGATCATCATCCGGCCGACAGCCAGCCCGCATTGATCCGCTGAGATTTTGCCAAGTCAATTCCAGCAAAAGTCTAGAGCGGTTTTGCGGAACTGCTCTAGAAACCCAGCGACTGCTGGGCAGGCGGTGGCGGCGCAAGGTTGACGCCTTCGAGTTCCAGCATGCGGGCTTTCGATGACGAACCGCCGGGAGCGGAGAAGCCGCCGATCTTGCCGCCGGCGGCCAGCACCCGGTGGCAGGGGATGATCAAAGCGACCGGGTTCTTCGCCATCGCCTGACCGACGTCGCGGGCGGCTTCCGGCCCGACGCCGAGCTCCTTCGCCAGCGCGCCGTAAGTGGTCGTGCGACCCCAGCCGACACGCCGTGCCGCCGCATAAATATCCCGGAAGAAGGCATCCTGACCGGCAAGATCGAGTTCGACGCCGGAAAAATCCGTCTCCTCGCCCTGGAAATAGCGCTTCACCGCAGCGACCGTCTCGAGCACAGCAGGCGTCGGTGCGCCGGATTCGGCATCCGACAGGCGGCGCAACAGCAGCCGTTCGGTCGCTTCCGCTGATTTGGTCGGCAGCTGGAAGCGGGTGATGCCGGCATCGCTCCAGGCGATGCCGCAGAAACCGCTCGCGGTTTCGAAGATGAGATAGTGGTGCATTGTCTCAGCCATGACAAAGGCTCCGCGTTTGCGATGACCCATAAAATCGTATGAGACGGCCGCTGTTTCAACCCGTTTCTTGCGCGCGCCGGGCTTCCCGGAAAGATCGCGATGCTGCAATGTCGGTCGAACGTCCACTTCAGCCGCTTCTCTCCGACCGCAAGGCCGTGCCGCTGATGCGCTTGGCCACGGCTTGCACTTGCCTAGCTTCTGCGCATAAAGCTCGTTCAGGTGCTGCACGGGAGCGAAATCAGCATGGACGTTTCAGAGATCATCATCCCTGGAGATACGCCGGGAACGGAGTGGCGGCTGCCGGTGCTGCGCTTTACGGGCAGCGATCCGAAGGCGCCGAAGACCTATATCCAGGCGGCTCTGCATGCCGGCGAGCTGCCGGGAACGGTGCTCTTGCATTTCCTCTGCGAGAGGCTGCGGCAGGCGGAAAGCCAGGGCGGGATCGCCGGCGATATCACCCTCGTGCCGCAGGCCAATCCGATCGGTGCGGCGCAGTCGCATTTCGGCGAATTGCAGGGCCGTTTCGACTTGGGCTCGCGCACCAATTTCAACCGGGATTTCCCGCTGATCTCCGTTGCGGATCGCGCCACGCTGATCGAAGACCTCGATGATTATCCGGCTACCGACAGGTTGAAGCGGCAGTTGCTGCACATGGCGCTCGGGGCCGATCTCGTGCTCGACCTGCATTGCGACGACGAATCCCTGCAATATGCCTATATCGACGAGGCCTTCTGGCCGGAGGCGGCCGATCTCGCCGCTTCACTCGACATGGAGGCCGTGTTGCTTTCGGACGGCGAAAGCTCGGCCTTCGAGGAAGCCGTCGGCTTTGCATGGAAATATGAAGTTCCCGGCGAGCGCCAATCCCGGCTGCCCGGCAAACTCTCCGTCACTGTCGAGCTGCGCGGCAAGCGCGATGTCGATCCAGTGCTGGCGAAAAAGGATGCCGACGGGCTCTGGCACTTCCTCGCGGCACGGGGGATCGTTGGCGACGAAAAGCCGGCAGCAATGGCATTTTCCGGTCCGGCCGTGCCGCTCGATAATATCGAGATCATTCGCACTCCAGAAGGCGGCGCCGTGCTTTTCCATCGCGATATCGGCGAGAAGATTGCGGAAGGCGACCGCCTAGTGACGATCGTCACCCGGCCGGGACAGCCGGGCGGCAGCATCGAGCTCACCGCGCCGCAGGACGGGCTGATCCTGACCCGAACCTCCGACCGGCTGGTGCGGCGGCGCGGCGACCTGATGAAGATCGCCTGCGACGAACCCAGCAAGGCCTCCCGCAAGGCCGGCACGCTGGAGAATTGAACGAGGCCGGTTTTGTCCTGCTGCGATTGTCGACGCGTTCGGGGATAAAACGTCGCCCGGCGTTTGCGCCGGCCTTTGTGCATGTTATCTCGCTGCCATCACAAGGAGATCGATCGGGCATGGCCGTCACCATCTATGGCATCAAGAATTGCGACACGATGAAGAAGGCCCGCAGCTGGCTGGAAGAACACAGCGTCGCCTATGAGTTTCACGATTACAAGGCGCTGGGTATCGACCGCGCCCATCTCGAAGCCTGGATCGACGAAGCCGGCCTCGACACCGTGCTCAACCGCGCCGGCACCACCTTCCGCAAACTGCCCGATGCCGACCGCGAGAACCTCACCCGGGAGAAAGCAATCCAGCTGATGCTCGACCAGCCGTCGATGATCAAGCGGCCGGTGCTGGAGGCGAAGGGCAAGCTGCTGATCGGCTTCAAGCCGGAGATTTACGCCGGTATGCTCGGAGGCTGACAGGCGGCCCGCTGAGCTCACGAGGGAAAGAGATGTCCAAGACCACGCGCGCGACACAGCTTCTTTCGCAGGCGGGCGTCGCCTTCACAGTTCATGCCTATGACTACGACCCCAATGCTGAGCGTGTCGGGCTGCAGGCGGCCGAAGCGCTCGGCGAGGCGCCGCATCGGGTGCTGAAGACGCTGATGGCGGAAGTGGACGGCAAACCGGTCTGCGTCGTCGTGCCGTCGGATCGCGAGGTCAGCATGAAGAAGCTTGCGAGCGCCTTTCACGGCAAATCGGCCAACATGATGAAGCCTGCCGATGCCGAGCGGCTGACGGGCTATCATGTCGGCGGCATCAGCCCGTTCGGCCAGAAGAAGACCGTGCCGACGGCGATCGAGGAAGCCGCCCTTGCCGAACCGCTGGTCTATATCAATGGTGGGCAGCGCGGGCTGCAGGTGCGGCTCGATCCGAAGGCTGCGTTGAAGGTGCTGAAGGCTGTCGCCGCGCCGCTGATTGCCTGATCGGAGCATGATGCCGAAAAGTGTAAGCGGTTTTCGGACAACATGAACCGGCCTAAAATCATCCTGTTCTAGAGGAAGCGGTCGAGCAGGTCAGCGATCGTCTTCGCCTCGTTGTCGGCAAGCTTGCAGCCGATATGGGTCTCGATCGATCTGGCATAGACGGTCCACATGCGCTCGCGAAGCTTTCGGCCGGCATCTGACATCACCACCCAGCGGCCGCGCCCATCTTCAGCGAAGGCCTCGCGCCGGACCAGCCCCTCTTTTTCCAACCGATCGATCAGCCGGGAAAGATTATACTGCGCCAGCAATGTCCGCTCTTCGATCTCGTAGGGGCGCAGCTTGCCATCTTCCGAGCGCGTCAATTCCCAAAGCACGTCATACCAGGCAAGCGGCGGCATGCCGGCCGCCTTCAGATCGGCTTCGATGGCAGCGAGCAAGCGTTCGCGGGCGCGCATGATGCTCGTCCAGGCAGAGGTGACCGCTTCGCTCGGATTCGACGTTTTTTCGGACATAAATGCAATTACATCTATCTTGAATTCCGCCACAAGCGATATTAGATGCAGTTACATCTATCATCGCCGCATGGAGACCGTCATGAGCAAGCTTACCCTCGTCAGCCATCATCTCTGCCCCTATGTGCAGCGCGCCGCGATCGCGCTTCTCGAAAAGGGCGTGCCCTTCGAGCGCATCAACATCGATCTTGCCAACAAGCCGGACTGGTTCCTGCAGATCTCGCCGCTCGGCAAGGTGCCGCTGCTGCGGATCGAGGAAGAGGACGGCAGCGAGGCGGTGCTGTTCGAAAGCAGCGTCATCTGCGAATATCTGGAGGAAACGCAGCCGGGCGTCGCA
The DNA here is from genome assembly GCF_023006465.1 of Rhizobium sp. PRIMUS64. NCBI lineage: Bacteria > Pseudomonadati > Pseudomonadota > Alphaproteobacteria > Hyphomicrobiales > Rhizobiaceae > Rhizobium > Rhizobium sp. PRIMUS64. The sequence goes on from NZ_JALBGX010000108.1 coordinate 19,076, forward strand.
CTGCTTCCCAAAGACGCGCTGACGCGTGCCCGCCATCGCGGCTGGATGGAATTCGGCTCATCCGTGCTTTCCGATCTCTGGGGTTACGAGACAGCTGAGGACGCCGCGCAACTCGAGGCCAAGCGCAAGGCGCTCATCGCCAAATTCACCACGCTCGAGGGTGTGCTGACGGATGGGCCTTATTTCGCCGGCAACGACTTCAGCCTCGTCGACGCCGTCTTCGCGCCGGTCTTTCGGTATTTCGATCTCTTCGACACGCTCGGCGACAGCGGCATCTTCGAAGGGCTCGAGCGGGTGGCGCGCTGGCGCAAGGCGCTCTCCGAGCGGGCGAGCGTCAGGGCCGCCGTCGGCGCGGACTACCCGCAGCGGCTGATGGAATTCCTCGAAAAGCATAACTCGATCCTGCTCAGGCAAGCTGCCGCCGCCTGAAGCGCGTCCGGCGGCCGGACATATATCCGGCCGCTTGCAATTCGGCGGCAATACGCTTCATTTTCGCCGCAAACGGGTCTAAGTCTTCCAGCCTCCCACCGTCGATGACAGAAGGCAGGTTGAACCATGACTTTCATGCCCCAGAGCCAGAACACCGTTGATCCCGTCAAGCTGGAAAAGCTTGCGGAAGTCGCCATCAAGGTCGGGCTGCAACTGCAGAAAGGTCAGGATCTGGTGATCACCGCGCCTGTCGTGGCGCTGCCGCTGGTTCGCCTGATCTCCAAGCACGCCTATCAGGCCGGCGCAGGGCTGGTCTCCGCCTTCTATTCCGACGAGGAGACGACACTGGCGCGCTATCAATATGGCAGCGACGAGAGCTTTGACCGCGCCTCCGGCTGGCTCTACGAGGGCATGGCCAAGGCCTATGCCAACGGGGCGGCCCGTCTCGCGGTCGCCGGCGACAATCCGATGCTGCTATCCGAGCAGGATGCCGGCAAGGTCGGCCGCGCCAATCGCGCCAATTCCACCGCCTATAAGCCGGCGCTGGAAAAAATCTCGAATTTCGACATCAACTGGAACATCGTCTCCTATCCGAACCCATCCTGGGCCAAGGTGGTCTTCCCCGACGATCCGGAGCCGATCGCGATCGCCAAGCTCGCCAAGGCGATCTTTGCCGCCTCGCGCGTCGACGTCAGCGATCCGGTCGCCGCCTGGACCGAACACAATGCCAATCTTGCCAAGCGCTCCACCTGGCTGAACGGCGAGCGTTTCGCCTCACTGCATTTCAAGGGACCTGGCACCGACCTGACGGTCGGCCTTGCCGACGGGCATGAATGGCATGGCGGCGCTTCCACCGCCAAGAACGGCATTACCTGCAATCCGAACATCCCGACCGAAGAAGTCTTCACCACGCCGCATGCGCTGCGCGTCGAAGGCCATGTGTCGAGCACCAAGCCGCTTTCGCACCAGGGCACGCTGATCGACAATATCCAGGTGCATTTCGAGGGCGGGCGCATCGTCGAGGCCAAGGCCTCTCGCGGTGAAGAGGTCTTGAACAAGGTGCTCGATACCGACGAGGGCGCGCGCCGGCTCGGCGAAGTGGCGCTCGTGCCACATTCCTCGCCGATCTCGGCCAGCGGCATCCTGTTCTACAACACGCTGTTCGACGAAAACGCCTCCTGCCACATCGCGCTCGGCCAGTGCTATTCCAAGTGCTTCCTCGATGGCGCGACACTGAGCCAGGAGCAGATCAAGGCACAGGGCGGCAATTCCAGCCTGATCCATATCGACTGGATGATCGGCTCCGATAAGGTCGATATCGACGGCATCAAGCCGGATGGTTCGCGGGTTCCGGTGATGCGGCAGGGCGAATGGGCCTGAGCGGCATCCTCGTGGGCTGACTGAGCCAGACGCTGGCGCACCACAACTAGCCCTCATCCTTGTACGTTGCTGATCATGTAGAATGCGATTGTGCGACGTAGGAGGATGAGGCTGGAGGGAGGGCGTGCCGGCCCCACGGCATCGCGACAAGCGATCATCCTCTCTGTTTTTTTTAGCAATCCGAACGCAAACCCGCTGCACACGTTTGCTGGAATTGCTTTAGCGGATCGCCGATAGCAGCTTGCGCACGCGATCGAGATGCATCGTCCGCTTTGCATCGGTGGCGCGGTCCATGTCGTGCAGGCTGAGCATCTCGAAATTCAGCCGCTTCGAGCAGAAGGCGGCGATGCCGCGCTTCAAGAGCCGGCGCACCGGATCGCCCATATAGAGACGCACCAGCCACCAGGGCGAGCCTGTCGTCGTCAGCGCATAGAGCAGCCGGATATTGGTCAGCTGCGGCACGATACGGCCGCCGGCGGCGTCATGGCTGAAGGCAACACCGGGGGCGAAAACACGGTCGAAGAAGCCCTTCAGGATGGCGGGGAAATTGAACCACCATTGCGGAAAGACAAAGATCAGGCCGTCGGCAGCCTTCAGGCGGGCAACGGTATCGGCAACGGCTGAGGTGTCATAGGGCACGTCGAAATAGCCGCTGCGCTCGGCCTTCGAAAGGCGCGGATCGAAATCTTCGCGGTAGAGATCAAGCAGGTCGACCACGTGGCCTGCCGCTTCCAGCGCTTCGCGTGCGGTCCTTGCCACGGCAGCGGCGAAACTGTCCTCCAGCGGATGGGCAAGCACCAGCAGGATCCGCATTGTCAGAACAGGCTTCCCTGCTTCGGTGGCTCTGCGGGTCTTACGCTGCGCTTCTTGGCACCGGCCGGCGGTGCGCCGCCTTCCGTGGTCATGGCGCCGACACGACCGTCGGCGAATTCGATGGCGATGCCCATGCCGGCGGAGAGTTGAGCAGCCTGCGAGACCGGCCTGTTATCCTCATCGCGAATGACGGCGTAACCGCGCTTCAGCACGTTCTTATAGGAGAGCGACTGCAGCACGCGGTCCTGCGAAGAAAGCTCGGCGCGCGCACGGGTTAGCTGGTGGCGGATCGCCGTATCGGCATGGCGCGAAAGATTGCCAAGGCGTTCGCGGCCGCGGTCGGTCTGGGTCTTCAGCCGGGCAGGGAGCGAGGCGAGGATTGCTTCGGCGCGGTCAACGCGTGATTTCGAGCGGTCGATCAGCCGCTCGACCATGCGCTCGGCCCGGGCCATGCGCTCGTTCAGCGTCTGGCGGCGCTCGGCGATGCGACCGGACAGCAGATCGGGGCGCAGAT
>NZ_JALBGX010000109.1:0-22107 GCF_023006465.1 Rhizobium sp. PRIMUS64
GCCCGCCCGCGCATGCGCGGCGTAGCGCGCGACGGCAGCATCCACCTCCGCGTCGCGATCGCCTGCCACCTGCACCGTCGGCACGGCGAATTCGATACCGTTTTCCTGGAAGGCATTGCGGATCATCGCCAGCGCATTGCGGCGGATGACGAATTGCTCGCCAGGCTTCGTCATCATCGACAGCCGGATTTCGATCGCGAATTCGCCGAACTGCTCGACACCCTTCATCTTCAGCGTCTCGATGATATGAGGACCGAATTCCGGATTTTCGAGCAGCGTCTGCCCGATCTGCTTGATCACCTTCTTCGCCTTGACGAGATCGGTGTCGTATTTGACGTTGAGGCTGATCTTGTCGATCGTCCAGTCGCGATTGAGGTTCTTGACTGCGCCGAGTTCGCCGAAGGGTACCGTCGTCAGCGGCCCGCGATGATGCCTGAGCTTCACCGAGCGCAGGCTGAAGGCCTCGACCACGCCCTTGTGGCTGCCGCTTTCGATATATTCGCCGATGCGGAAGGCATCGTCCCAGAGATAGAACATGCCGCTGATGACGTCTTTGACGATCGTCTGCGCGCCAAAACCGACTGCGACGCCGACGACACCGGCGCCGGCGATCAGCGGCCCGATCTCGATACCGAGGCCGGAGAGCACCATCAGAACGGCAATGACGGCGATCACGACGGCGAGAATATTGCGGAAGATCGGCAATAGCGTCTGTATCCGCGCGCGTTTGGCCTTTTCCTCATCCGTTGCTCCGCCATCCACGGATGAATTGAGCAGCTTGCCGTCGATATAGGCCTTGATGACATGCCAGAGCAGATCGGCGGCAAGCAGGATGACGATGCCGCCGATCACGCCCCGCGCGATCTTGTCGATCATCGTTTCGCCCGCGGCCATGGTATCGGCGCCGACGCCGAGCATATGCCCAAGCCAGATGGCGGCAACGGCAATGATCAGCGCCCGCACGCCACGGTCGAGCAGCACGGCTGCAATGCGGCGCGTGGCAAGGAAGCTCGCTTCGGTCTGCTGCAGCGATTTTACCGCAATCGTCGAGACGGCAAGCACGCGCGGCAGCAGCAGCACGTAAATGCCGAGCCAGAGCAGCCAGTTGAAGCCTGCGACCCAGAGGCTCCAGAGCAACAGGAAATAGACGGTGAGCGCCCAGGAGGCCCCGTGACCACGCTTCTCGTCCTTGTGCGGCCGCGACCAGACCGCCTCGATGGCGATCAGCAGCAGGCCGATGCCCAGGATGTAGCCGACGAGGAGCCGCACACTCGGGGAATAACCGAGCGGCTCCATCGACTGGATCACCGCCCAGCCGAAAATGAAATAGATGACGAAAGTCGCACAGCGCCGATACCAGAAGAATGCAACCGCGCGCGCCGGCATGATCGGATCAGTGATACCGTGCCGTTCTTCCTCCACCCGCGCAAGCCCGATGAGATCGACCAGTACGCCGCCGAGACAAATCGTGAAGCGCTGGACCACAAGCGCGACAACGCAAACGATCGCGATGCTCTGGCTGACCGGCGGCCAGCTGACGCTGAGAAGAGCAAGCGCCGTCGCCACTGCGAAGATCAGCGCCGGTATGACGCGCGGGGCGAGATGCATGCCCGCCATCTGCGCCGCCTGGCGGCGGCGGCGGAAGGCATAGCGGGCAATGCGCTCGACGATGGTGCCGAGCAGGAAAATCGCCAGAAACTGCGCCACCATGCGCGACCATCCGGTGGCGGCGATTTCACCGAAGAACAGCGAGGAAGCATGGCCGACCTGCGAGGGCAGCGTCATCGCCGCGTCGGAGACCATCGAGACGTGCCGGCGGGCATGCTGCAGCAGACCTGACAGCACCGACATCTGGTCGCTGGCCGCCGAATCGCTCGCGGGCGCCGTCGCCATTTGCGTCGACATCCATTGTTTGACCTGAGGAGTCTGCATGAGCTCCATCATCTGACGCACTTCGGCCGGCGGGGCGGCCGCGGCCGGCACTTGCGCCGGCGGCGTCTGGGAAAAGACAGGCGAAACCGCCGAAAAAAGCGCAAGCAATGCCAGTATGCCTGATATGACGGCCTTCAAGCCCCCTGCCATGCCACGCTCCATGACCGCCTCCAATGAAATGTCGGTCGCTCGTGCAAAGCAGCGCCGACACTTTGCAATGGATACTCGCGACCGTTGCCGCCAGCAAGCAGTAGGGAAACCATACCGATGGCTAGTAAAGGCAAACGTCGCCGCCTCCTCGAAACGAAGCACTGCGCTCGCTACGTCAGGATGACGGCTTTGTCGGAACGGTGAGTGAAGTCGCTTGCCTTCAGGATTTCGCGGCCGGTTTTTCCACGTGGCCGCCGAAGCCCGCACGCATCGCCGACAGCACCTTGTTGGCGAATTCGTCATTGTCGCGCGAGGAGAAGCGACCGTAGAGCGCAGCGCTCAGCACCGGCGTCGGCACGCTTTCGTCGATTGCCGCCATGATCGTCCAGCGGCCTTCGCCGCTGTCCGAAACGCGGCCGGCATATTTCGTTAGTGCGGGGTCAGCATGCAGCGCATCGGCCGTGAGATCGAGCAGCCAGGAGGTGATGACGCTGCCGCGGCGCCAGACTTCGGCGACATCCTGAAGGTTGAAGTCGTATTGGAAATGTTCCGGATGGGCGAGCGGCGCGGTTTCCGCATCGGTCTCATGCGAGGCTGCGCCGATATTGGCGTGTTTCAGGATGTTGATGCCTTCGGCATAGGCGGCCATCAGGCCATATTCGATGCCGTTATGCACCATCTTGACGAAATGACCGGCGCCATGCGGACCGCAATGCAGGTAACCCTGCTCCGCGGTGCTGGCCGCAGCCGCCTCAACGCTCCGGTTCGGCGAGGCTTCCGTCTTGCCGACGCCGGGTGCCAGCGTCGCGAAGATCGGCGAAAGGTGTTCGACGATACCCTTCTCGCCGCCGATCATCAGGCAATAACCGCGCTCGAGGCCGAAGACGCCGCCGCTTGTGCCGACATCGACATAGTGGATGCCCTTGGTGATGAGGTCGGCGCCGCGGCGGATGTCGTCATGGTAATAAGAGTTTCCGCCGTCGATGACGATATCGCCATTCTCAAGCAGCGGCACCAGGCTCGCCAGCACCTTGTCGACGATCGCCGCCGGCAGCATCAGCCAGATGGCGCGTGGATGGGTGAGCTTCGAGACGAATTCCTGGAGCGAAGCACTGCCGGTCGCACCGAGGCCTGCGAGCTCGGCAACGCTTTCCGGCCTGGCGTCGTAGACGACGCATTCGTGACCGCCTCGCATCAAACGCTGGACCATATAATTGCCCATGCGGCCCAAACCAACCATGCCAAGCTGCATAATGAATCTCCTGGAAACCGAAATGAAGTATCGAATCCGGAAATTAGCACCCGCAGTGTGACAGGCAAGCGAAGTCTCGGTGATATTGGCGAATGCGACGATTGCGCCACTGACCTCCTTGAGACCGACGTCCTGTCAAATGTCCGGCGCGCTGGCCGGCTCACCCTTCATTTCGCTGAGGAACATGCCCTCGCGCAGATTGATGCCATATTCGACAAAAGCCTTCATGCAGCAAAGCATCTGTGTCCAGCCTTCGCAGTTGAGATAGCTGCCGCGCCGGCCAGCATTGTCTTCGCGCCAGCCGGTCTCGGCAATGGTCACCAAGGTGCCACCGTCTTCCAACGGCTTGAAGTTCATCTCGACCAGCGTCTTGTACCTTGCTTCGTCCTCGCCGGTGCCGCCATCCCAGCGCAGCACGATGCGACTTTCCGGCACCAGTTCGACCACCTCGACCGGCGCATCCTTCCACCAGGTCACCGTCGTGCCCTTCACGAGCGGCGCGCTCGCCCCGCCAATCGTGGTGAAATAGCTGCTGAGCTTCTTCGGATTGACGACGGCATCGAACACCTCGGCGACGGGGCGGCCGATGCGGCCGGAAACGCGGATTCCGAGAGACATGACACTTCTCCTCTTCTCCATTGTGGCTGTTTCCGTTGTGCTTGGCTTCATTATGTTATAAAAACATAACATGTCAAGCGAAGCAACCGACGATCCTGTCTTCAAGGCGCTGGCGCATCATCGCCGCCGCGAAATCCTCGATCTGCTCAAGGATGCCCCCCGAACCACAGGGACGCTCTGCGAGATGTTTCCGCAGACGGACCGCTGCACGGTGATGCAGCATCTGAAGGTGCTGGAGGAGGCCGACCTGGTCATCGCCAGGAAGGAGGGCCGCGAGCGCTGGAACCACCTGAACAGCCTGCCGATCAAGCATATCTATGACCGCTGGATCAGCGCCTATGCCGGCCATGCGCTCTCTATCCTCGACCGGCTGAAAGGCGACCTGGAAGGTCAGCCCGAATAATGACCCGGCGTCAAACCGCCTTGCCGCCCGGTCCGCCGAAGCCTTATGCTGGCAAAAACGGCACGGGATCAGACGGATGACGATATCGGGAGCCGGCATACGCCGCATGCGGCTGCTGCGCAGCATGAAGCAAGGACATCTCGCCGAGCTTCTCGGCGTCAACCAGGCGACGATCTCACGCTGGGAGCGCGATCAGCTCGCCCTGTCGCCCGAACAGGCCGGCAAGCTGGAACGGATTTTCGCCTCGCCGCGACATGCAGCAGTCGATGCGGCGCTGAAGCGGCTGGTCGAGGATTCCGTCCGGCCGGTGCATCTGATCTGCGACCGCACCCACCGGCTGCTCTCCGCCTCCCGCCCGCGGCAGGCGGAGTGGCGGGCGCCGCTCGGCGCCTTTCTCGGCCGTTCTCTCTTCTCCTACGCCTCCGCCGAGATCGCCGCCGCCGAGCAGTCGCTGGAGGAGCGCGGCTGGCACACGGGTAAGCTCTCGTCGCTGACCCTCGATACCGGCGCCAACGGCAATGCTCTGCTGCCGATCGCCGCCGGCCGCGTGACCTGGGAAAGGATCATGCTTTCCGATGGCAGCGCCGGCCGTCTCGTCACGACCATCGGCTGAGCCTGCAGCTTTCCTGCATTCCCATGCATAATTTATGCGTTGTCTGGAAACCTTAGTCTTTATAGCGTCCGCCGCCGAACGGTCAGGAGACGATGTGATGACGATACTGGTGACGGGAAGTGCCGGCCATCTCGGCGAGGCGCTGATGCGAACCCTGAGGGCGGAAAGCCGCTGGGTGCGCGGCATCGATATCAAGCCCTCGGCTTTCACCGACATGGTCGGCTCGATCAGTGATCGCGCCTTCGTCCGGCAGGCGATGTCAGGCATCAGCCACGTCATCCATGCCGCGACGCTGCACAAGCCGCATGTAGCGACCCACGGCAATTACGATTTCCTCGACACCAATATCGCCGGCGCTCTGCACCTGCTCGAAGAGGCGACCGCCGCAGGCGTCGCGAGCTTCGTCTTCACCAGCACCACCAGCACCTTCGGCGCGGCATTGACGCCGGTTGCCGGCGAACCGGCGGCATGGGTGACCGAGGACGTGCTTCCCGTCGCAAAAAACATCTACGGCGTAACGAAACTCGCCGCCGAAGGCCTGTGCGAACTCTTTGCCCGCAAATCCGGCCTGCCGGTGGTCATTCTCAGGACGGCGCGTTTCTTTCCCGAAAACGACGACGATCCCGCCATTCGCAACAGATATTCGGCGGAGAATGCCCAGGCCAACGAGATTCTTCACCGCCGCGTCGACATCAGCGATGTGGTCGGCGCCCATCTGCTGGCGCTGGAAAAGGCACCGGCAATCGGCTTTGGCCGCTACATCGTCTCCGCCACGACGCCGTTTTCGGCGAGCGATCTTGCCGCGATCAGGCATAACGCGCCTCATGTCGTCGAACGGCTGTTCCCGGGTGCAGGCGCCCTCTACGCGTCACGCGGCTGGAAGATGTTTCCGGCGCTCGACCGTGTCTATGTCAACGAACGCGCAAGACGGGACCTCGGCTGGCAGCCGCGATATGATTTCCGTTTCGTGCTCGATTGCCTGCGCGACGACAGGGAATGGCGAAGCCCCTTGGCACTGGATATCGGCTCCAAAGGCTACCACGACGAAATCTTTGCCGAAGGGCCCTATCCGGTCGGATAGAGCAGCGAGCTGGAATGCGGATAGCCGAAAGCTGAGATCCTCTTCAGCACGACGCTTTCACTGAGAAGTAAGTGTCATCCAGATATCATGATCCCGTCATAGACCGTCTGCCGGGGATATGGGGCGACGCTGACACCCTTCATCGACCTCAACGACAAGGCCGAGCTTGCCCGCTTCGGCCTGCACAACGGCGCGCCGAACGACAAGAACAATCTGTCGGAAAAATGGGAAGCCATGGGGCTTGCGAGCGTTCTCGACCCGAACCTGCCGGACGACTACTTCCTGTTCGTCGCCAATGACAATGACTTCTTGACGCAGGATGGTTTCCAGGTGGGTGCAGCCTACAAGGCGGACGGCGGTGCCGACGTCGACACCATGTTCCAGGTCTTTCAGGTCACCCTTCCAGGTCTGAAGAAGTAGTCGCGCACTGACAAGGGCGGACGCGGAAGCCGCGCGTTCGCCCGCCATATCCGGGATCCCGGCCGACGATAAAAGGGAAGGGTGCGATCCACGACCACCGATGGATGTTTACGATCCTGGGTGCCTACAAACGTAGGTGGGCGCCGTGTGTCCAGGCCCACGGGCCTGGCCAGGGACAGCTCCCTTTGGATCGAGTATGGCCCCAGGGATTGTGGTTCCTGTCGAGAGGCGCAGACCGCATGGCGATATATAAGGTTGTTTGCGCTGACGCGCCAGTGGCGACGGAAGGCCGCCCCTATTTAATTGAGATCAATTGAGTTCCGGGGCGGACCGGCCATTCAGCTTGTCGGTGATGCCGCGGATGCGGCTCGACACCTCGCTCAGCGCTGCCGCAAGATTTTCTTCGGTCCGGGCGGTCGCGGCAAGCACCGTATCGCGATTGCCGCGTAGCGACTCGAGCTCGGATTCCAATCCGGCCACGCGGCGCGTCAGCTCGGCAATCTCGTCCACGATCATGATGCCGGCCATGACGGTGATCCTGAGATCACCGATTTCGCCGAACTGGTCCTTGAGATGGCCGACATAGCGGTCGAAACGGGTGGCGAGATCGGTCAGGTGATCCTCCTGCCCTTCCTCGCAGGCCATGCGATAGGCCTTGCCGTCGATCGTTACCGTCACCTGCGCCATGCCAAACTCTTTCTATCAGCGATCCAGAACTGCGCGGATCGTTTCCATCGCCGTCACCAGCCGCCGCGATACTTCGCGATTGACCTCTTCCAGCCGGTTGGCGCGGAATTCGGCCTGATCGAGCTCCTGCGCCAGCCGGGAGCGGTCGGCGTGCACGCGCCGCACCTCGCCCTCGATCTCGCCCTGCTCGCGCTGCCGCTCGACGCGCATGTCGACGGCGTTTTCGAGGCTCGAAATCGCCTGTCTCAATTCGTTGAGCGCTGCTTCCATGGTTTTGCCTGTGGGCATCATGTCTTTCCGATTCCCGCGCAGGATCCGCGAATCGGCACGCCGCGCCGATCCTGCGATTTCAAAAGGATATGCAGCTCGCCGACGGCCCGTCAATAAATCCTGTCACTTGTCCGCCAGCCTATCCTGTGGATGAGCGTTTTCCACATGCTCGTCGCATCAAATTCGTCATTTGTACAATCGCGCGATCAAATGTCAAAAATCGCCGCTGCCCGCCCGGATTTGGCCCGCCATTTATTGACTTGCCCGTCCCAACTGCTATGTCTCTGCCGCTTTCACTCGATGGTCTTGGAGGCTCGAGGCCATCCCCCGACACCCGGAACTTGCGGAAAAGCCATGACCTCTCCCGAACAACACGACCGGATGGCGAATGCGATCCGTTTTCTCGCCATGGACGCCGTTGAAAAGGCGAACTCCGGCCACCCGGGCATGCCGATGGGCATGGCTGACGTGGCAACGGTCCTGTTCACCAAATATCTGAAGTTCGATCCGAAGAAGCCGCACTGGCCGAACCGCGATCGCTTCGTGCTGTCGGCCGGCCATGGCTCGATGCTGCTCTATTCGGTGCTGTATCTGACCGGCTATCCTGACATGACGATCGAAGATCTGAAGCAGTTCCGTCAGCTCGGCTCGAAGACCGCCGGCCATCCGGAATATGGTCACGCGACCGGCATCGAAACGACCACCGGGCCGCTCGGCCAGGGTATTGCCAATTCCGTCGGCATGGCGATTGCCGAACGCAAGCTGCGCGAGGAGTTCGGCTCCGATCTCCAGGATCACTATACCTATGCGATCTGCGGCGACGGCTGCCTGATGGAGGGCATCAGCCATGAAGCCATCGCGCTCGCCGGCCACCTGAAGCTCAACAAGCTCGTTCTGTTCTGGGACAACAACTCGATCACCATCGACGGCGCCGTGTCGCTGTCGGACTCCACCGATCAGATCGCCCGCTTCAAGGCCGTTCACTGGAACACGATCGAGATCGACGGTCACGATCAGGCCGCTATCGCCGCCGCGATCGAAGCTGCCCACAAGTCCGACCGCCCGACCTTCATCGCCTGCAAGACGATCATCGGCTTCGGCGCCCCGAACAAGCAGGGCACCCACAAGGTCCACGGCAACCCGCTCGGCGCCGAGGAAATCGCTGCCACCCGCAAGGCGCTGAACTGGGAAGCCGAAGCCTTCGTCATCCCGTCTGATGTCCTTGACAGCTGGCGTGCAGCCGGCGCCCGCTCCGTCGAGCTCGTCAAGTCCTGGGAAGACGGCCTCGCCAAGGCTCCGGCCAGGGCCGAGTTCACCCGCCGCATGGCAGGCGAGCTGCCGGAAGGCTTCGACGCCGCGATCAGCGCATACAAGAAGAAGCTCGCCGAGACCAAGCCGACGGTTGCGACCCGCAAGGCTTCGGAGGACGCGCTCGAGGTCATCAACGGCTTCCTGCCGGAAACGCTCGGCGGCTCCGCCGACCTGACTCCGTCGAACAACACCAAGACCAGCCAGATGCATTCGATCACCCCGACGGATTTCGCCGGTCGTTACATGCATTGGGGCATCCGCGAGCATGGCATGGCGTCTGCCATGAACGGCATTGCGCTGCATGGCGGCCTCATCCCCTACAGCGGCGGCTTCCTGATCTTCTCGGATTATTGCCGCCCGCCGATCCGCCTTGCGTCGCTGATGGGCATCCGCGTCATTCACGTCCTGACGCATGACTCGATCGGCGTCGGCGAAGACGGCCCGACGCACCAGCCCGTCGAACAGCTCGCCGGTCTGCGCGCCATCCCGAATCTGATGGTCTTCCGCCCGGCCGACGCCACGGAAACGGCGGAATGCTGGCAGATCGCCATCAAGACGCACAACCGTCCTTCGGGTCTTGCTCTGACGCGCCAGAACCTGCTCGCAGCCCGCACCGAATACAGCGAGAAGAACCTTTGCGAACAGGGCGCCTATGTGCTCGCCGGCAATGCCGACGCCAAGGTGACGATCTTCGCCTCCGGCTCCGAAGTCGAAATCGCCGTTGCGGCTCGTACGGCACTCGAAGCCAAGGGCGTCACCGTCCGCGTTGTATCGGTCCCCTGCACGGAACTGTTCTTCGAGCAGCCGGAAGCCTATCGCAAGCAAATCCTCGGCAACTCGCCGGTCAAGATCGCCGTCGAAGCCGCCGTTCGCGAAGGCTGGGATGCGTTCATCGGACCGGAAGGCACCTTCATCGGCATGAAGAGCTTCGGCGCTTCCGGCCCGGTCAAGGAAGTCTACAAGCATTTCGGCATCACCGCCGACGCCGTCGTTGCGGCCGCGGAAGCAAAGCTTTAATGAGGGCGCCTTGAGGCGCTCTCCATCTCCTCAATTCCAGGCCCTCACCTATCGGGCCCTACTCTATCGGGAGTGAATGAACATGACAGTCAAGGTTGCCATCAACGGTTTCGGCCGCATCGGCCGCAACGTCCTTCGCGCCATCGTCGAATCCGGCCGCACCGACATCGAAGTCGTCGCCATCAACGATCTCGGCCCGGTTGAAACCAACGCCCACCTGCTGCGCTACGACTCGATCCACGGCCGCTTCCCGGCAACGGTGAAGGTCGAGGGCGACTCGATCATCGTCGGCAACGGCAAGCCGATCAAGGTCACGGCGATCAAGGATCCGGCAACGCTTCCGCACCGCGAACTCGGCGTCGACATCGCGATGGAATGCACCGGCATCTTCACCGCCCGCGACAAGGCTGCCGCCCACCTGACGGCTGGTGCCAAGCGCGTCATCGTCTCGGCGCCCGCCGATGGCGCTGACCTGACGGTCGTCTTCGGCGTCAACCATGACCAGCTCACCAAGGAGCACTTGGTCATCTCCAACGCGTCCTGCACCACCAACTGCCTGGTGCCGGTCGTGAAGGTTCTCGACGACGCCGTCGGCATCGACCACGGCTTCATGACGACCATCCACTCCTACACCGGTGACCAGCCGACGCTCGACACGATGCACAAGGACCTGTATCGCGCCCGCGCGGCCGCCCTTTCCATGATCCCGACCTCGACGGGTGCTGCCAAGGCAGTCGGCCTCGTTCTGCCGCATCTGAAGGGCAAGCTCGACGGCACCTCGATCCGCGTTCCGACCCCGAACGTTTCCGTCGTCGACTTCAAGTTCGTCGCCAAGAAGGCGACCAGCGTTGGCGAAATCAACGAAGCCATCCAGGCTGCTGCAAACGGCAAGCTGAAGGGCATCCTCGGCTACACCGACGAGCCGCTCGTCTCCCGTGACTTCAACCACGACAGCCACTCCTCGATCTTCGCAACCGATCAGACCAAGGTCATGGAAGGCAGCTTCGTGCGCGTCCTGTCCTGGTACGACAACGAGTGGGGCTTCTCCAGCCGCATGTCCGACACGGCAGTCGCTTTCGCCAAGCTCATCTGAGCGCTCTTCAGGCATCGACATGCAAGCGGCCCGGGAAACCGGGCCGCTTTTTGTTGCCATGCCTTCCGAACAAAACCGGCCTTCCCCGCACCAGAGCAACTCCAGGAAAAGTGCGAAGCGGTTTTCCGTCCGGAGTTGCGTAAAAACAAAAAGTTGGAGCGGTTCTGCGCTTCGATGAGAAGCTGAACCGCTCCGGCATCTTTTCGTCCATCGCCCGGATGAGATCTGCTAGAATACATCACCCTGGACATTCGAAATGCCCAGTTTCCTCGCGCATTGGCCACCGGCCAGGCGCGGCCACGCCAATACCGTGCGGCAGCACTGTCGTCCGCATGAAAATGAGAGAGATGGATGGATTACTTTACCGTTGAAATCGCCGGCCGCGCCGTTGCCAGTTTTCGCTCGGAAAATCACGAGGAAGCGACGCATTTCTTCGAGGCGGAAGACTTTCGCGACGATCTGACCATCCTGGAATCCGAAGGCAAGCCCCTGTGGGACCGCAAAGCGGCCCTGAGCTTGCGCAAGGCGACCACCGAGGAAGCAAGCGAAGTCGAGCACGCCTATGAATTCGACGACGATCCCGAACGGACCATCGAGGACGAGTTCGTCGTGTTCCTGGTCCCGGTCGCGGATCTGACCGACGAGGGCGAGGACACAGAAGACTGACCGCCGATCCGCATCTTTTTCCGGTTTCGACGTCATATCGAAGCGACGGGTTCGATATGGCGCCGCCGTTCGCAGGACAGGATGGCGGCGCAGTTGAGGCGGCCTCGGGTTCGAATTCGATAGGCGTCCCTGCGCGAAACCATCGTCGACGAATTCCCTGGCCGCAAGGATGGATCACGGGTTGGCAATCCGCTGGCCAAGCGTGCTAGATTGAGGAAATGCACAGCGCTGCACAATGGCTAAAATGAGCCAAGTGGAGGTGATAAATGGTAGAGGCACAAAAACGCTTGTCCCACACCACCCTCAAACGGCGGCAGCGATTTCACCCCAAGCGGGACGTCAGACCCGCCGTGCTGGCAAAGGCTAATCGTCTGGTCATCTGGGTTGCCGCGTTCATTGGCCTCTCGTTTCTTGCCATCGTCATGCTTCAGGCAGTGTTGGGATAGCAGAGCAAGTGCCGGTCGCTTCCGGCACAAAACGACAGCCGGCTGCTCTCGCTGGGCCGCCGGTATGTCCTACCCGATATCGAAAAATCTCCGCGTTCATTTTCCCAACTCTCCGCATCCGCGCCTGCAATCCATTCGTCCCGTCATTGGACAAGGCAAACGGGCCGCGTGAAAGGAGGAGCGTGTCTTATCCTGTTGCCATTCGCAGATACCGGCAGGAAAAATCGGTGCCTGTCTCTTTTGCCCTGCTCTCGCCTGATTTTCCTATACATTCTTTATAGAGAGTTTCTCCCGTAGCATTCCGTGTCGGTTGGCCGTCCGGCAGCCGTTCAGCAGCATGAAGCAGCATCGCGACGAGGTTAAGCCGCAAGGCCTACCCTTCTCTGACGTTTTGCCGTTTACTGATGGATCGCGCGTGAGGGAGGGTTTGAAATAAGGCGGATCGGCCGGGGCGGCTGTGTTCGCGAAGCAGTCGATGGAAAGGGGTGGGCATGGAAGCGTTCTATATCGTGGTGCTGGTCTCGACGGCGCTCGTGCTTCTTGCCGCTTTTTCGAGCCTGCTAGCCTTCCGTTTCGGCGCCCCCCTGCTGCTGCTCTTCCTGATGATCGGCCTTGCGGCGGGCGTCGATGGCCTCGGCATCGAGTTCAGCAACAATTACCTTGCCTATATTCTCGGTTCCATTGCGCTGGCCGTGATCCTCTTCGATTCCGGCTTCGGCACGCCGATGCAGGCCTTTCGGCTGGCGGCCGTGCCCTCTCTGGCGCTCGCCTCCGTCGGTGTGCTGATCACTGCCTCGCTCTTTGCCTTGGCCGCCATGTGGCTGTTGAATTTCACCTGGCTGGAAGGTCTGCTGCTCGGCTCGATCGTCGCATCGACGGATGCCGCCGCCGTCTTCTTCCTGCTGCGCATCGGCGGCATCAACATCCGCGACAAGGTGCGCTCGACGCTGGAAGTGGAATCCGGCACCAATGATCCGATGGCGATCTTCCTCACCATCGCCCTTGTCGAGGTGCTGGCGAGCGGCGAACGGTACGCCGGCATCAATATCGGCATGCTCGCCATGTTCGTGCAGCAGATGGGCCTCGGCGTCATTCTCGGCCTGCTCGGCGGCATGATGATCGTTCTGATCGTCAGCAAGCTCGATACCGATCGCGGCCTGACGCCGATCTTCGTGCTGGCGCTCGCTCTTCTCGTCTTCTCCTTCACCGGCGCGGTCGGCGGCAGCGGCTTCCTCGCCGTCTATGTCGCCGGCATCTACGCCGGGAACCGCAAGATGCAGGCGATCGGAACTATCAAACGCTTCCAGGACGGCATGACCTGGCTGGCGCAGATCATCATGTTCCTAGTGCTCGGCCTGCTCGCCACGCCGTCGCAATTTCCTGTCATCATCGTGCCCGCTATCCTGCTCGCTCTCTTCCTGATCTTCGTCGCCCGACCGTTGGCAGTCTGGCTGTCACTGCTTCCTTTCGATTATACCCAGCAGGAAATCGGCTTCGTCGCTTGGGTCGGCCTGCGCGGCGCCGTCTCCATTCTGCTTGCCATCATGCCGATCCTCGGCGGGCTTGAGAATGGCCAGATCTATTTCAACACCGCCTTCATCATCGTGCTGGTCTCGTTGCTTCTCCAGGGCTGGACGATCAAGCCCGTCGCCAAGAAGCTAGGGCTGATCATTCCGCCGCGCATCGGCGCCGTCGATAAGGTCGAGGTCGACCTGCCTGGGGCGGCCAACCACGAGTTGCTCTCCTACCGCGTCATCAAGGATAGCCCGGTGCTGCGCGGCGAGCGTATTCCGCGCTGGGCGACACCCTCGCTCGTCATCCGCGACGGCAAGTCGATGCGCTACCAATATGCCGGGCGGCTGCGCGAGCACGATCTTGTCTACCTCTTCATCGTGCCGAGCTATTCCCGGCTGCTCGACCGTCTCTTCGCCAGCCGGGCGCCGGTGGATGACGACGATGCCGAATTCTTCGGAGCCTTCGCGCTCTCCCCCGCCCGCCCCGCCGCCGATCTCGACGCCGCCTATGGCCCGGGCCTGCTCAACGAATCCGAAAAGGGCCTGACGATCGCCGAATTGATGCGGCAGCGCCTCGGCGGCAAGGCCGATTATGCCGACCGCGTCCGCCTCGGCTCAATCATCCTCAT
The DNA here is from genome assembly GCF_023006465.1 of Rhizobium sp. PRIMUS64. Lineage (NCBI taxonomy): Bacteria > Pseudomonadati > Pseudomonadota > Alphaproteobacteria > Hyphomicrobiales > Rhizobiaceae > Rhizobium > Rhizobium sp. PRIMUS64. Next base: position 14,103 of record NZ_JALBGX010000109.1, read on the forward strand.
CGTCCGCGATCTCGACGAACACGACCACATCACCTCCGTCGGCATGTCGCTCGAAGCAGTCGAACCGGCAATTACGCTGCCGATCTTCATCAATCTCAAGGACATCACCCAGCGCATCCGCGACCGACTGAACGGACGCCGGAACCGGGAAACCAAGGCCTCCGAAAGCACGCCGAAAGCGCCGGCCGGACGCGACGAAGGCACACGCGAAAACGGCCGTTGAACGCCTTGCGTCTCGAATGATCCTTGCTATGTTCGGCGCAACTTTCGCCAACCACGACAGGATCCTCCCCATGCCTTCTTTCAAGACCCTCGACGATCTTTCCGACATCCGCGGCAAGCGCGTTCTCGTCCGCGTCGACCTCAACGTCCCGGTGAAAGACGGCAAGGTCACCGATACGACGCGCATCGAGCGTGTGGCGCCAACGATCATGGAATTGTCCGAAAAGGGTGCCAAGGTGATCCTGCTGGCTCATTTTGGCCGGCCGAAGGATGGCCCTTCGCCGGAGCTGTCGCTGTCGCTGATCGCCCCTTCCGTCGAGGAAGTGCTTGATCATGCCGTGCTGACGGCCTCCGATTGCATTGGCGAGGCCGCCGCCTCCGCCGTTGCTGCGATGAATGACGGCGATATCCTGCTTCTGGAAAACACCCGCTTCCACAAAGGCGAAGAAAAGAACGACCCCGACCTCACCAAGGCGCTTGCCGCCAACGGCGATATTTATGTCAACGACGCCTTCTCGGCCGCCCACCGCGCCCATGCCTCGACCGAGGGTCTTGCCCACCACCTGCCGGCCTATGCCGGCCGCACCATGCAGGCAGAGCTGGAGGCGCTGGAAAAGGGTCTCGGCGATCCGGCTCGCCCTGTCGTCGCGATCGTCGGCGGCGCCAAGGTCTCCACCAAGATCGACCTCTTGATGAACCTCGTGAAGAAGGTCGATGCGCTCGTCATCGGCGGCGGCATGGCCAATACCTTCATCGCCGCTCGCGGCACCAATGTCGGCAAGTCACTCTGCGAACATGATCTCGCCGAAACCGCCAAGCAGATCATGATCGAGGCCGCCACCGCGGGCTGCGCCATCATCCTGCCGGAGGATGGCGTGATCGCCCGCGAGTTCAAGGCAGGCGCCGCCAACGAGACGGTCGATATCAACGCCATTCCCGCCGACGCCATGGTGCTCGATGTCGGCCCGAAATCCGTCGAGGCCATCAACGCCTGGATCGAGCGCGCCGCAACCCTGGTCTGGAACGGCCCGCTCGGCGCCTTCGAGATCGAACCCTTCGATGCCGCAACCGTCGCTGCCGCGAAATACGCTGCGGGGCGTACTGCGGCCGGCAAGCTCACCTCCGTTGCCGGCGGCGGCGATACGGTCTCGGCGCTCAACCATGCCGGCGTTGCCGACGATTTCACCTATGTTTCGACCGCCGGCGGCGCCTTCCTCGAATGGATGGAAGGCAAAGAGCTTCCCGGCGTCGCGGTCCTCAACGCTGCAAAATAATCCGCAAGACTGATTTCGCAGATTTTACATGTGGACAGACCGCGGAAGAAAAGAAGCTTCCGCGGTCTTTTGCTCAGAGGACGAAAAAAATCCCAACTTTCAAACGATTGAATTGAATTCAATCGTTTCAATGACTTAGCCTTCCATTTTCCTCCCTATAAACTTCTGTTATCCGCGTTCTATATTCCTGAAGTGCCGATGTTTATTGTTGTGGAGAGAACGAAATGAGCGAACGAGTGGAAGACATTGCAGTGCAGATGGTTACGGGCGGCCGGGGACTGCTCGCCGCCGATGAATCGACCTCCACCATCAAGAAGCGTTTCGACGCGATCAATCTCGAATCGACCGAAACCAGCCGGCGCGACTATCGCGAAATGCTCTTCCGCTCCGACGAAGCGATGAAGAAATATATCTCCGGCGTCATCCTCTTCGAAGAGACCCTGTTCCAGAAGGCCGCGGACGGCACGCCTTTCGTCGATATCATCCGCGCTGCCGGCGCCATTCCCGGCATCAAGGTCGATACCGGCGCCAAGCCGATGGCCAAATATCCCGCTGAAACCATCACCGAAGGCCTCGATGGCCTCGGCGAGCGACTTGCCAGATATTATGAAGCCGGCGCCCGCTTCGCCAAGTGGCGCGGCGTCATCGCCATCTCGTCGACCTTGCCGACCCGCGGTTCCGTCCGCGCCAACGCTCAGGCGCTTGCTCGTTATGCCGCACTTTGCCAGGAGGCCGGGATCGTTCCGATCGTCGAGCCGGAATGCCTGATGGACGGCAAACCGGGCGACCACAATATCGACCGCTGCGCCGAAGTAACCGAGTTCACGCTGCGCATCGTCTTCGAGGAACTCGCCGATGCCCGCGTCAACCTCGAAGGCATGATCCTGAAGCCGAACATGGTGATCGACGGCAAGAACGCCCGCAAGGCCTCGGTCGCGGAAGTTGCCGAACGCACTGTCAAGGTGTTGAAGGCGACCGTTCCATCAGCCGTTCCCGGCATCGCCTTCCTCTCCGGTGGCCAGACGACCGAAGAAGCAACAGCCCACCTTTCGGCGATCAATGCCACCGGCGGCCTGCCCTGGTTCGTCACCTTCTCCTACGGCCGCGCCCTGCAGGACAGCGCGCTCAAGGGCTGGAGCGGCAAGCAGGAAAACGTCGCCGCCGGCCAGCGCGAATTCACCCACCGCGCCGAGATGAACAGCCTCGCTGCCAAGGGTAACTGGAAGAAGGACCTGGAAAAGGCCGCGTGATTATTAACGCTTAGGACTGGGCAGGGGCGGCAAAAGCAGTGTAGCCGCCCCTGCCCCGTCCCTCTCCCCTTCCTCCCATTGTCACGGCGACAAGAAACCGCTTCGTTCCGCGAAAAACCGTGATTACTCATAGCGGCCTGTCACAACAGGAGCCGCCATGAACACCCTCTCCTACGTCACCGTCGATGTTTTCACCTCCACTCGCTTCGAGGGCAATCCGCTTGCCGTCATTTCCGATGCGCGAGGTCTGAGCGATGCGGCGATGCAAAAGATCGCCACCGAGTTCAACTATTCCGAAGTCACATTCGTCCTGCCGCCGGAAGACACTCAAAATTCCGCCCGCGTGCGCATCTTCACGCCGACGATGGAAATACCCTTCGCCGGCCACCCGAACGTCGGCACCGCCTATGTGCTCGGCCAGCAGGCGGAGATCTTCGGCAAGCCGGTCGGCGATACGCTGCGCTTCGAGGAAAAGGCTGGCGTCGTCGAAGTCAGCCTGAAACGCAGCGGCGGAAAGGTTGCTGCTGCCGCCATCCGCGCACCGCAGCCGCTGGCGATCGGCGATATCATTGCCGAGGAAACCGTCGCCGGCTGCGTCTCGCTCGACCCTGGCGTCATCGTCAGCACCACCCATGCCCCGGTCTTCGCCTCGGTCGGCCTGAACTTCGCCATTGCAGAGCTGAACGGGCTCGAAGCGCTGGCCGCCGCCCGCCCGAACCTTGCCGGGTTTCAGGCAGCTGCCGGCCACCAGGCGACGAGCGGCCACGACTTCTCGCTCTTCCTCTATGTGAGGACAGCCGAAAATCCATGGAATATCCGCGCCCGCATGTTCGCGCCGCTCGATAACGTGCCCGAAGATCCGGCAACGGGCAGCGCGTCTGCGGCGCTTGGCGCCTATCTCGTCTCGCTTGCGCCGGAGGCCGATATGAACGCCCGCATCACCATTGAACAGGGCGTCGAAATGGGCCGCCGCAGCGTCATCACCCTTGATGTCGCGAAGTCCGGCGGCATCGTCAGCGATGTCGTCATCTCCGGAGGCTGCGTTTCCGTCATGTGCGGAGAAATAAGCTTGCAGGACTGACGATCCCGGTGGGGTCGTCGCCCCCGGTTATGCGTAATCCAGGGGCTACATCATGAAGTCGCGTGAAAGCAGAGCCACTGCCCAGACGCCGAAAGCGATCAGCGCGATCTTCCAGAAATCCATCCGCCGTCGGAGGCCGGGAAGCCCGAGCGGCTTGATCAGCTGTATCGCCATGGCAAGGATGAGCAGCAAGGCTATCAGCTTTGTCATGCTTTATTTTTTCCGTTTTTCGGAATGTCACAGGACGGACATTTTTCCGCGCGAACAAGAGGATCTCGACACGCCGTAAAGACATTCCGGGGCACAATCAATCATCTTGAGGCTGGGCTGACGCAGGTCCTGCCTTATGTCCATTGCAAATCGCTAAGACCGAGTCTGGGGAAATGAAGAGAAATCTGCTGTCCGTCGCCGCGCTGCTCTTTGGTACGCTCTTCCTTTTCATGGGCAATGGCCTGCAGGGCATCCTGCTTCCTGTGCGCGGCAATCTCGAAGGCTACGCCACGACGACGCTCGGCCTGCTCGGCACGTCATGGGCTGGAGGCTTTGTCATCGGCTGCCTGGTGGCACCGAAATTGGTGCGCCGTGTCGGCCATGTGCGCGCCTTCTCCGGCTTCATCTCGATCATCGCCATCATCGCGCTGGTCAGCGGCATCATCATCCATCCGGTCTGGTGGGTGGTTCTGCGGGCCGTCACAGGCTTCTCCACCGCCGGCACGTCAATGATCATCGAAAGCTGGCTGAACGAGCGCGCCAGCAACGAGAGCCGCGGCGCGATCTTCTCCCTCTATATCGGCATCACACTGCTCGGCGTTGTCGGCGGCCAGATGATGATCCCGCTCGAGGATGTGCGCACGCCGGTGCTGTTCATGATCTGCGGCATCTTCTATTGCATCGCCATGCTGCCGACGACGCTTTCGACTGCCGCTTCGCCGCAGCCGCTGAAGGCGGTGCGCCTCGACCTGCCTGCGCTCTATCGCAACTCGCCGGTCTCCTGCCTCGGCATCCTGCTCGTCGGCATCGCCAATGGTGCCTACGGCACGCTCGGCGCCGTCTTCGGCGCTGGCGCCGGCCTCTCCGACACCAGCATCGCCATCATGATGAGCGCCACCATCTTCGCCGGCGCCGTGATGCAACTGCCGGCCGGCCGGCTTTCCGATCGCATTGACCGGCGCTATGTGCTCGCCGCCATGTCCGGCATCGCTGCCGTTGCGGGCCTGCTGATCTTTCTGCTCCACCCGACGTCCGCCGGCTTGCTGATCGGGCTCGTTGTCCTTTACGGCGCGGTGGCCAATACGCTCTATCCGATCGCCGTTGCCCACGCCAACGACTTCGCGGCGTCGGAGGATTTCGTCAAGGTTTCCGGTGGCCTGCTACTTCTCTACGGCATCGGCACGGTGATCGGCCCGACGATCGGCGGCCCGGTCATGTCGGCGATCACCCCACATGCGCTTTTCCTCGTCACCGCCATCGCCCATGTGCTGATCACCGTCTACGCGATCATCAGAAGCCGGATCCGCGCCGCCGTCCCGGCCAGCGACCGCGACGCCTACACGACGATCCCGACCGGCACCTCGCCGATGCTGACACCGCAAAGCATGTCGCTTGCCGATCGCGGCACCGGCAAATCTCCTGAAACCGGAAAGTCTCCCGAAAGCGGCGATCCTGCGGTAAAGTTCGGCTAGAGCCATTCCAGCAAAAAGTGCGCGGCGGTTTTGCGTCCGGAATTGCGTGGAAAAACTATAGAGCATTGGCAAACGGAGGACGAACCATGAGCTTCATCGATGATGACCGGCCGCAGAAGAAAGTCGCCCACGAGATCGGCGCCGATCTCTCCATGCTTTCGGTCGACGAGTTGAAGGCGCGGGTGGAATTGCTGAAGACGGAGATCGCCCGTCTCGAGGCCGAGGCCGGTCGCAAGGCCTCCGGGCGGCAGGCGGCGGAAAGCTTCTTCCGCTCGTAATCCGCTAAAAACCCCAAAAAACAAGGCTATAGGCGGATAAAATTACCCGCCTCAAGTCTTAATTCGGCACAATGTTAATAAAATATTAAGCTTTATAAGATATTACTATATTCATCCGGATTTTCTCTGGATCTCAGACAGTTTTCCAAGCGGTGAATTGGTCTGATTTTTCTCCCTGTTTTACCTTGAGAGCCGCGTTTGCGGCTCTTCTTTTTCCTATTGGCCGGCGCACTTCCACGAAACTGTGGAGATTAACCCTTTCTTAAGAAACGGCTTGCGCATTTGGGCTAATGATACCATCTTAAAGTCATAAAGACCCGGCCTGGAAACTTTTCCGTCGGTGCCGGCGTTACCTGAATATATGTAGCTGCGTGCAAACAGGGACTATTGCGATGTCGGAAGTTGGGTTGAACACGATCAGTTTTGCAGGCCGCGCCGCTGCATCCTCGCAGTTCAAGGCACTTTACGCGGAAGGCATGTCGCTGGTCGAAGAGACTGCAGCCTACCTCGACGGCCAGGGCCGCGCCGCCTCCAAGGTTCTGCCGCGGATGGCCTCGGTTCTCTACGCCGCGGAATCGATGCGCCTGACCACCCGCCTCATGCAGATGGCCTCCTGGCTGCTGTTGCAGCGCGCCGTCAACAATGGCGAAATGTCCCGTGACCAGGTGCTCGCTGAGAAGAACAAGGTTCGCCTCGACGGCTTCAACGTCGACCGCGCCGCACCCGGCTGGGGTGACCTGCCGGAATCCTTCCGCGACCTCGTCGAACGCTCGCTGCGTCTGCAGAACCGTATCGCCCTGCTCGATCGCGAGATCTACCGCCCGTCCGAAGCGGTGATCATTCATGATAATCAGAACAGCGTCCAGGCCCAGCTTTCCCTGCTGCAGACCGCCTTCGGCAACAACTGACCGATCCGCAAGAATTCGATACAAACCGGCTGCATCTTACGCGGCCGGTTTTTTGTTTGCCGCTGAACACCACCATTCCGACAGCGTCCTTGGCGCGTCTGAAAAGACGCGCGGCGCTGTAAGCCATTGCAAACGCAAAAAAGCCCGGCGAAACCGGGCTCTCTTCGAATTCCATCGAGCAAAAGCGATTAGAGGCCGAGACCGCCGAAACGCTTGTTGAACTTGGAGACGCGGCCACCGCGGTCCATGAGCTGCTGGTTGCCGCCGGTCCAGGCCGGATGCGACTTGGAATCGATCTCGAGGTTCATGACAGCGCCCTCCGAACCCCAGGTCGAGCGGGTTTCGTATTCGGTGCCATCGGTCATGACTACCTTGATCATGTGATATTCGGGATGGATGCCTGCCTTCATAACAATCTTCCTGCGATACCGGAGTTCAATTTGCCGCATGCAGTTGCGGCCAACGAACCGATTGAATAAATGAAGCCGCAGTCGTGATGGCTACGGCTTCCCATTAGGATGCGGTGCCTATACATGAAGGACGCCTAGATAACAAGAGCCTACAGGCCGCATTGCGCGGGTCCTGCGGGCGATCGGAGACGATTTGGCAGAGCAGGCACGGGCTGAGGAAAGCAAAAGGCGGTCGCTACAGCCGCTCGGCAGGCTGACGCCCTACGTCATGCGTTATCGCGGCATGGTGGCCGGTGCGCTGATGTCGCTGGCGCTTGCCGCCATCACTTCGCTGGCGCTGCCGCTCGCCGTGCGTCGCATGATCGATCACGGCTTCACCCAGTCGGACGGCCGCTTCATCAACAGCTACTTCGCCATGCTGATGGTCATGGCCGTCGTGCTCGCGGTCGCAAGCGCGCTGCGTTATTATTTCGTCATCACCATCGGCGAGCGCATCGTCGCCGATCTTCGCCGCGATGTCTTTTCCCATGTGACGAGGCTGTCGCCCTCCTTCTTCGACGTCAACCAGTCCGGCGAGATCGTCTCGCGCCTGACCGCCGATACGACACAGATCAAGTCGGCCGTCGGCGCCACCGCCTCGGTGGCGCTCAGAAACCTCATCCTCTGTATTGGCGCCATGGGCATGATGATCGTCACCTCGCCGAAGCTTTCGAGCCTCGTCATCGGAGCGATCCCGCTGATTGTCTTCCCGCTCGTCGCCTTCGGCCGCTCGGTGCGCAAACGTTCGCGCGCCGCCCAGGATACGCTCGCCGATGCCTCCGCCTTCGCCAACGAGACGATCGCCGCGACCCGCACCGTTCAGGCCTTCAACGGCGAGGATGCCGCAGCGACGCGTTACGG
>NZ_JALBGX010000010.1:0-105624 GCF_023006465.1 Rhizobium sp. PRIMUS64
CAGCCGAAGACGACCTCCTCAATCGCCTCGGCCGCGATGCGGCTGCGCTGCAGCGCTGCGCGGATCGCCGTCGCTCCGAGCTCCGGCGCTGTCGCCTCTTTCAGCTCTCCCTGAAAGCCGCCGATCGGGGTGCGCGCTGCACCGACGATGACGATGGGATCCTCCAAAACCATCTTTCCTCCTTGGGGCGAAGCGTTCACCGCGCGCCCATCCGCAATGCGCCGTCGAGGCGGATGACCTCGCCGTTCAGCATGTTGTTTTCCAAGATATGGCGTACCAGCCCGGCAAATTCCGCCGGCCGACCAAGCCGCGGTGGAAAGGGCACGCTCTTGCCGAGCGCTGCCTGAACCTCGGCCGGCATATCAGCCATCATCGGTGTCTCGAAAATGCCGGGCGCGATCGACACGACGCGAATGCCGTGACGAGCAAGCTCGCGGGCGATCGGCAAGGTCATCGCCGCCACCCCGCCCTTGGAGGCGGCGTAAGCTGCCTGGCCGATCTGGCCGTCGAAGGCGGCAACCGAGGCCGTATTGACGATGACGCCGCGTTCGCCTTCCGCATCCGGCTCGGTAGTCTGGATCGCCGCCGCTGCCAGCCGGATCATGTTGAATGTGCCAATGAGATTGATGCTCACCGTGCGGGCAAAACTCTCCAGCCGGTGCGGCCCTTCGCGGCCGATCACCTTTTCGGCCGGAGCGACGCCCGCGCAATTCACCAATCCGCGCAAGCCGCCGAAGGCTTCGATGGCAGCGGCAACCGCCGCCGCCCCTTCCTCGCCATCGGTCACGTCGGCCCTGACGAAACGGGCATCGCTTCCGAATTCCCGGACGATTTCCTGTCCGGCTTCCGCGTTGAGATCGGCGATAGTCACCCGTCCGCCCGCCTCCACAAGCATGCGCACTGTTGCCGCGCCGAGGCCGGAGCCGCCGCCGGTCACGATGAAACTTGCACCTCGGATCAGCATGGACCTGTTCCTCCTGCCGGCCACGCCTCCTCCAGGCTCAGCCGAATGACAGGATTCTATTCCGTCGGCCTATTGCAAGCGATGACAGAACTGCTCCATTATTTCGGACAGTTTTGCCATAGAGAGGGCGCGATGGCCGAAATCGAGCGACGCATGATTGCACCGGCCTTTGTCGAGGAGGCCCTCGACAGCCTGCGGCGTCTGGATAAGCCGACAGAGCCTATTCTTGCGCGTGTGGGACTGCCGCCGCTGGTCGATCAACCAGTGTCGGCCGAGACCTATGGCGCTCTTTGGCTGGCAATCGCCGCCGAGCTCGACGACGAATTCTTCGGTATGGGCGGCCGACCGATGCGCGGCGGCAGCTTCACGCTGCTCTGCCACTCTGTGCTGCATGCGCCGACACTGGGTCACGCCCTGCGCCGGGCGCTGCGCTTCCTCGATGTCGTGCTCGACGATCCCAGGGGACGGCTCGTCATCCGCGACGGCCTGGCCGAGGTCGAGCTCACGGATGCCGGCGGCCCGCGTTCAGCCTTCGCTTATCGCACCTATTGGATCATCCTGCACGGCATCACCTGCTGGCTGGTCGGTCGGCGCATTCCGATCCGGCTCGTCGATTTCCGTTGCGCGGAGCCCAAACAAGGCGCCGACTATCGGCTCTTCTTCGGCGCGCCAGTGCGTTTCTCGCAAACCATCAGCCGGCTCGGCTTCGACAGCGCCTTGCTCGACCTGCCGGTGGCGCGCAGCGAACACGCGCTCAAACAGTTCCTGCGCGGCGCGCCCGCCAATATTCTGGTGCGCTATCGCTATGATGCCGGTATCGCCGCCGCCGTCCGCCGGCGCCTGAATCTGGCTACGCCGGCTGCCTGGTCGCGCTTTACCGAGCTTGCCGCCGATATGCGAATGCCGCCCTCCACGCTCCGCCACCGTCTGCACGACGAGGGACAAAGCTATGCCGCCATCAAGGACGACATCCGCCGGGATCTCGCCGTCGAACTGCTGCTGAACACGTCGATGTCCATCGGTGAGATTGCCGTGCAGCTCGGCTATTCCGAGCCGAGCGCCTTCTTCCGGGCCTTCCGGAAATGGATGGGCAAGAGCCCCGAGGTCTTTCGCCGGGAGGAAGCTCTCTCGCAATTGGATGAGCCATTGCAATCAAGGACACTTTGACCCGGCCGCAACCCGCGCTACATATTTCAGCGGGAGGAGTGCCATGTTTGATTTTTCGCTCGGCGAAACCGCGGACGCGATCCGTGAAACGACGGCGCGCTTTGCCGCCGATCATATTGCTCCGCTGGCTGCGGAGATCGACGAAAGCAACACATTTCCACGCCAGCTCTGGCCTGAGATGGGCGTGCTCGGCCTGCATGGAATCACCGTCGAAGAAGAATTCGGCGGCGCCGGTCTTGGTTATCTCGATCATGTCGTCGCCATGGAAGAGATTTCGCGCGCCTCGGCCTCCGTGGGGCTCAGTTACGGCGCCCATTCCAATCTCTGCGTCAACCAGATCCGCCGCTGGGCCTCGCCGGAACAAAAGCGCCGCCACCTGCCGAAGCTGATCTCCGGCGAACATGTCGGTTCGCTCGCCATGTCGGAGGTCGGCGCTGGTTCCGATGTCGTCTCCATGCGGTTGCGTGCCGAGAAAAAAGGCGACCGCTATATGCTGAACGGCACCAAGTTCTGGATCACCAACGCGCCGCATGCCGATGTGCTTGTTGTCTATGCCAAGACCGATCCCGCAGCCGGCCCGAAAGGCATTTCCGCCTTCATCATCGAAAAGGGCCTGCCCGGTTTCAGCGTCTCCAAGAAGCTCTCCAAGCTCGGCATGCGCGGCAGCGACACGGCCGAACTGGTCTTCGAGGATTGCGCGGTGCCGGCCGAGACGCTGATGGGCCGGGAAGGAGAAGGCGTGAAGATCCTGATGTCCGGCCTCGATTACGAGCGCGCCGTGCTTGCCGCCGGACCGCTCGGCATCATGCAGGCCTGCCTCGACGTCGTGCTGCCCTATGTGCGCGATCGCAAACAGTTCGGCAAAGCGATCGGCGATTTCCAGCTGATGCAGGGCAAGATCGCCGATATGTATGTCGCGCTGAATTCGGCGCGCGCCTATGTCTATTCCGTCGCCCGGGCCTGCGATGCCGGCCGCGCGACGCGCACGGATGCAGCCGCTGCGATCCTCTTTGCTAGCGAGAATGCCGTCAAGGTCTCGCTGGAAGCGATCCAGGCGCTCGGCGGCGCCGGCTATACGAAGGAATGGCCGGTCGAACGCTTTTTGCGCGACGCCAAGCTTTACGATATCGGCGCCGGTACCAACGAGATCCGCCGTTACCTCATCGGCCGGGAGCTCATCGCATCATGACGGTGATTACGACTGCGATCGACCGCGACAGTGACAGCTTCAAGGCCAATGCCAGCAAGAACAAGGCGCTTATCGACGAACTCTACGACCGTTCGGCGAAAGCGCGCGAGGGTGGATCGCAGACAGCACGCGAGCGCCACACCGGCAAGGGCAAGCTGCTGCCGCGCGATCGCATCCAGCTGCTCATCGATGCCGGCAGCCCGTTCCTGGAGATCGGCGCTCTGGTGGCTAACGGCATGTATGATGACGAGGCGCCGGGCGCCGGTATCATCACCGGCATCGGCCGCGTTTCCGGCCGCGAGGTAATGATCGTCGCCAATGACGCGACGGTGAAGGGCGGCGCCTATTACCCCCTGACGGTGAAGAAACATCTGCGGGCCCAGGAGATCGCCATGCAGAACCGGTTGCCCTGCCTCTATCTGGTCGATAGCGGCGGTGCCAATCTTCCGCATCAGGCCGAAGTCTTTCCCGACCGCGACCATTTCGGCGCGATCTTCTACAACCAGGCCCAGATGTCGGCCGAAGGCATTCCGCAGATCGCCTGCGTCTTGGGAAGCTGCACCGCCGGCGGCGCCTATGTGCCCGCCATGTCCGACGAAACGGTCATCGTGCGCAATCAGGGCACGATCTTCCTGGCCGGCCCGCCGTTGGTGAAAGCCGCGACCGGCGAGATCATCTCGGCCGAAGAGCTTGGCGGCGCCGAGACCCATGGGCGGCGCTCCGGCGTCGTCGATCATGTCGCCGAGAACGATGAACACGCGCTGCTGCTCGTTCGTGATATCGCAGGCACACTCAACAGTGTGAAATCAGTCGATATCGACCTCAAGCAGCCACAGCCGCCGAAACTCGATGCCGAGGATCTCTGCGGCCTCATCCCGGATGATGTGCGCTCGCCCTATGATGTGCGCGAGGTCATCGGCCGGATCGTCGATGGTTCGGAACTGCATGAGTTCAAGCCGCTCTACGGCACCACGCTGGTCTGCGGCTTCGCCCGCATCTGGGGCATGCCCGTCGCCGTCATCGCCAACAACGGCGTTCTCTTCTCCGAAAGCGCGCTGAAGGGCGCGCATTTCATCGAGCTCGCCTGCCAGCGCCGCATACCTTTGCTGTTTTTGCAGAACATCTCCGGTTTCATGGTCGGCGGCCGCTATGAGGCCGGCGGCATCGCCAAGGATGGGGCCAAGCTGGTGACGGCGGTCGCGACATCAACTGTTCCGAAAGTGACCGTCATCATCGGCGGCAGCTTCGGCGCCGGCAATTACGGCATGTGCGGCCGCGCCTATCGCCCCCGTTTCCTCTTCACCTGGCCGAACAGCCGCATCAGTGTGATGGGCGGCGAACAGGCGGCCTCCGTGCTTGCCACCATACGCCGAGACTCCATGGAGGCGCGCGGTGAGAATTGGCCTATTGAAGAGGAGGAAGCCTTCAAGGCGCCGATCCGCGCCGGCTACGAGGCCGAGGGAAATCCCTATTATGCCACCGCCCGCCTCTGGGACGACGGCATCATCGATCCACGCCAGACGCGGGATGTGCTGGGCCTTGCCTTTTCCGCCTGCCTGAATGCGCCGATCCCGAAAGGGCCGCGCTTCGGCCTGTTCAGGATGTGAGGCGCCGATGATGGAAAGCCTTCTCATTGCCAACAGGGGCGAAATCGCCCGCCGCATCATCCGCACGGCCAAGATGCTCGGCATCCGCACCATCGCCGTCTATTCCGAGGCCGATGCCGGCCTGCCCTTCGTAAGGGAGGCGGACGAGGCGATCGCCATCGGCCCCTCGCCGGCCCGGGAAAGCTATCTCTCGCAGGAACGCATCCTGGAGGCCGCCCGGCAAACAGGCGCTGCGGCGATCCATCCCGGTTACGGCTTCCTCTCGGAAAACGCCGGGTTTGCCGAAGCGGTGGAAAAGGCCGGGATCATCTGGGTCGGCGCGCCGCCTGCCGCCATCCGTGCGATGGGACTCAAGGATGCCGCGAAAGAATTGATGCAGGCGGCCGGCGTGCCTGTGACCCCTGGTTATCTCGGGCCGGACCAGAGCGAAGAGAGGCTGGCGGCTGAGGCGGACACTATCGGTTATCCCGTGCTCATCAAGGCCGTCGCCGGCGGCGGCGGCAAGGGCATGCGCCGCGTCGAGCGCGCGCAAGATTTCGCAGAACTTCTCGCCTCCTGCCGCCGGGAGGCGGCCGCCTCCTTCGGCGACGACCGCGTTCTGATCGAACGTTATATCGCCAATCCGCGCCATATCGAGGTGCAGGTTTTCGCCGACATGTTCGGCAATTGCGTTCATCTGTTCGAACGTGACTGCTCGCTGCAGCGCCGTCACCAGAAAGTCATTGAGGAGGCCCCTGCTCCCGGCCTCGACACCGCTACCCGGGCAGTGATCTGCGATGCGGCGGTAAAGGCCGCAAGAGCGGTGAATTATGTAGGCGCCGGCACCATCGAATTCATCGCCGATGCCTCGGAGGGCCTTCGCGAAGATCGCATTTGGTTCATGGAGATGAACACCCGCCTGCAGGTAGAGCATCCCGTCACCGAGGCAATTACTGGCGAGGATCTGGTGCTCTGGCAGTTGACGGTCGCTAGCGGCGAGCCCTTGCCGAAAATGCAGGACGAGATCGCCATGAACGGCTGGGCGTTCGAAGCCCGGCTCTATGCCGAAAATCCTGCCGCCGGCTATCTGCCCTCGACCGGCCGACTTGAACATCTCAGCCTGCCGGAGTCCGTCCGCGTCGATAGCGGTGTCGAGCAAGGGAATGACATCACCGCCTTCTATGACCCGATGATCGCCAAGATCATTGCCCATGGGCCGAACCGCGAGGCAGCACTTTCGAAGCTCGCAGCCGCCTGCGCAAGTATCGAGGTCTGGCCGGTCAAATCCAATGCCGGCCTGCTCGCCCGCATCGCCGTCGATCCGGATTTTCGCGCAGCTCGGATCGATACCGGCTTTCTCGACCGCCATGGCGATAGCCTTGTGGCGACGGAGCCGAGCGAAATCGCGATCGACACCGCAGCCACCGTGCTGCTTTCAAAAGATACCGATGGCGATCCCTGGTCCGCGCTCACTGGGTTCCGCATCGCCGGCGCGGATGACAAGAGGGTGCGTATCCGTATCGGCGATCATCTCCATTGGGGGCAATCGCGTCGGGAGCTTGAGGCAAAGACCGTCACGATCGGTGAAACGACGGTGCTTTTCGACGCCGGCAATGCCTGGCCGATCCGCCTGCCCGTTGCCAGCGAAGTCGAGGCAAGTCAGGGCGCCGGCGATGGCGCGATCCTTTCGCCCATGCCCGGCCTCGTCATTTCGGTGGATGTCGCCGAAGGCGATCGTGTCGCCAAGGGGGACCGCCTGCTGACGGTTGAAGCGATGAAAATGGAACATTCGCTGCGCGCACCCTTCGATGGAATCGTCGAAAAACTGCAGGTTTCCTCGGGTATCAGGGTCTCGGAAAACCAACTCGTCGTCAGCGTTGTGAAGGAGCAGGATTGATGGCCGGCCGTTATTTCGACGAGTGGACGGTCGGCGACCGCATCGCCCACGACATCCGCCGCACGGTCACCGAGACCGACAACCTGCTCTTCACGACGCTCTCCCACAATCCGCAGCCGCTGCATCTCGATGCCGATTATGCGGCCGGCACCGAATTCGGCCGGATCGTCGTCAACGGCACCTTCACCTTTGCGCTCACCGTCGGCCTTTCGGTCGGCGACACCACGCTCGGCACGCTCGTCGCCAATCTCGGCTATGACAAGGTGACGATGCCAAAGCCGGTTTTCATTGGCGATACGCTGCGGGTGGAAACCGAGGTGATGGAACTGCGTCGCTCGAACTCCCGCCCCGATGCCGGCATCGTCACCTTCCGGCATATCACTCTGAACCAGCGCGGCGAAACCGTCTGCCAATGCCTGCGCACGGCAATGCTGAAGGTGAAGCCGTCATGAGGCTGCGCTCGCTGCTCTTTGCGCCCGGTGACCGGCCGGAGCGTTTCGAAAAGGCGCTCGCCTCAGGCGCCGATGCCGTCATTCTCGACCTGGAAGACTCGGTTGCGCCCTTAAACAAGCCGAAAGCGCGCGAGAACGTGCACGAGTTCGTCCTGCATCATGCCGGCGAGACCGCTCTCCTGATCCGCATCAATCCCCTCACCTCGCCAGAATTCGAAGACGACCTTGCCGCTTTGAGCGGCCTTCATCCTTTCGCAATCGTGCTGCCGAAGGCCGAGGGTGCCGCTTCGGTGCTGAAGCTCGCAGGCTCTCTTGCATCTGCAATTCCCATCTTGCCGATCGCAACCGAAACGCCATCGGCGATCTTCGAGATCGGCAGCTACCGGGATGTCTCGACCAGCCTCTGCGGCCTGACATGGGGTGCGGAGGATCTGCCCGCCGCGATGGGGGCTACGACCGCGCGCAGGACGGATGGCCGCTATACGCCACCTTACGAGCTTGCCCGTTCGCTCACGCTATTCGCAGCCCATGCCGCCGCCGTTCCGGCAATCGACACCGTCTATCCCGATTTCCGTGATCTCAACGGTCTCAGGGCCTATGTCGGCCGCGCCCGGCGCGACGGCTTTTCCGGTATGATGGCCATCCATCCAAGCCAGGTCGAAGTGATCAATCACGCCTTCACGCCGGATGCATCCGAAATCGCCTGGGCGGAGAAAGTCGCCGCCGCCTTCGCCGCCAGGCCCGACGCAGGCGTCATTCAGCTCGACGGACGCATGCTGGACCTGCCGCATCTAAAGCTCGCGATCCGCATTCTCGATGTGGCTGGGCGATAGAGCAAATGCTCCGCCAATTAGTCTGACTTCGCCGTTCGCTCGGGAGCGTTCTGCGCTTGTTGCGTCAGGTAGCCGGCGCCAATGGCGACGTAGAGGTCCACATAGTCCTTGGCAACCTGCTGTACGGTGGCTGCAAGGCTTGCCTGGGCATCGGAGACCGAACGTTGAGCGTCCAGCACATCGAGCAGAGATGAAGCTCCATCCTTGTAGCTCGTGGTCGAAAGTGCGAGCGATTCCTGGGCCGTTTCCACCTGCCTGCGCAGCGGTCCCAACGTCTGCCTGTCGCGGCGGACTGCAGACAGGGCGTTTTCCACCTCTTCGACCCCGTTCAGCACCGCCTCTTTCCAGGCGAGATACTGGGTCTTGGCATCGGATTTTTCGATATCGACATTCGCACGCAATTTGCCGCCATCGAAGATCGGCAGGTTGAGCGTCGGTCCGAAAGACCAGCTGGTCAGGGTTCCGCCGCTCGCACCGGATGATTTGACCCAGCTCGGCGAGATCGAACCGGAGAGCGAGATCGACGGGTAGAGCTGGGCTTCGGCAGCGCCGATGTCGGCAACGGCTGCAGCCAGATCGCGTTCAGCCTTGTGGATATCGGGACGGTTGCGGATGAGATCGGCCGGAATGCCGGCGCGAATGTCGCCGCGGAAAACCGGCTGGCCGGCGCTTTTCTGCAGCTCACCCATCAGCGAGGCCGCCGGCATCCCGAGCAGAGTGGCAATGTGATGGGCTGACTCGGTGAAGCTCTGTTCGAGGCCGGGAATGTCGGACTTTGTCGACTGTACCAGGCCCTCGGCCTGAACGACGTCGAGGCGGGAGGCCGCACCTGCCTTGAGCTGCAGCTGTGTCAGTTCGTAAGTCTGTTGGCGGGATTTCAAGCTCGCCTGTGAAAGCGCGATTCGCTCCTGGTAATAACGGGCGTCGATATAGCTCTCGATCAGGTCTTTCAGGAAGGTGAGCTTTGTGTTGTCGGCCGTTGCATAGGCGGCCCCCAGCGAGGCGATGGCACTCTCCTTCGAGCGACGGTATTGGCCGAAGAAGTCGAGCAGCCAGGAAAGGCTGGCCTGGCCGCCTGTGGTATTCTCGGTGCCGACCGTCGTGCGGAGCCGCCCCCTCTCGCCGGATACCGTGTGCGATGCGTCGACACTGAGGCTCGGCAGGCCGCCGGCGCCGGCAACCGTGACATTGGCGGAAGCCGAGTTGATGCTCTCGAGCGCCTGCAGCACATCGAGGTTCTCGCTGAGGCCATGGGCCACCAGGCCGTCGAGCCGCTTGTCGCGATAGGCCGTCCACCACTGTGCCGTCACGACATCGCCGTTGCTCTTGGTCCCGCCCTCTTGGAATTTAGCAGGAAGCGGCATCTGTGGGAGAGCGTGATCCGGGCCGCTGACGCAGCCTGCCACCAAAAGCGTGAGTGCCGATGTGGCGTAGCGGAGGGATGATATTCTTGTGCAGAGCGACGGACTCACTGGCGAGCTTTCTGAACCGGGATCGTAGGTTCAGGCTTAGCGGCGCCAACGTTAATGGCGGTAAAGACACTGTAAAGTTAGGTAAAGTCTGGGTTGCGGGGCCTCATCCACCACCGCCTCGAGCTTCGTCGATTGGTCCTCAGGCGTGTTCGTCCGCCAAGCCATAGGGTACCGGCTTCCTGGGAAGCTCCAGGGTGACCGCCAGGCCTCCGGCATCCGGCAATGACGCATGTACACGCCCGCCGTGGCGTTCGATCGCCTGCCGGGTGATGGCCAGACCCAGGCCGTATCCGCCTCTTGGCACTGCCTCTTTACCACGTGAGAACGGCTGGAAGATCCGTTCGAGTTCGTCTCGCCGGACACCCGGCCCCTGATCCGTGACGCAGATTTTGAGGCGGCCGGTCGTCGCCTCGCAAGCCACTGATACGTGCGAATGCTCGGCCGTGTATTTGACGGCGTTGCGGACAACGTTTTCGAGCGCCCTGTAGATCAGCTCACCTTCGACCTCGGCGCGGAAGGTGCCCTCGACACTGGTTGTGATCGAGACCTCCCGTGCCTGGGCTTCGAATGCCGCGTCGCCGAGGATTTCGTTGAGGAGCTCGATGACATCCAGGGCCTGGGTCTTCAGCGGCAGGCCGGAGCCCGCGGTCAGCCTGGCTAGCGTCAGAACTTCGCCGACCAGCGCGTCGAGCCGTTCGACCTCCCGGTCCATCCGATCCAGCATGGCGCCGAGTTTGGCCGGGCTTTGCCGAAGGACGCCGACGGCGGCCTGCAGACGAGACAGGGGCGAACGCAATTCATGGGAGACGTCATGAAATAGCCTCTGCTGCGCATCCTGGAGCTCCTGAAGCCGCGCGGCAGTGGAATCGAAGTCGTGCGCCAGTGCGGTGACTTCATCCTTTCGGCCGGCCATCTGGTTGCCGATACGGAAGTCGAAGCGGCCATGGGCGAGCGCGCTCAGGCCGTCGCGCAGATGTACGACGGGTCGAATGAGATAGCGGGCGAGTGCGGCGGCAGCGACCGTACTCGAAACGAAAATCGAAAGCCAAGGCACCAGCAGCGCCAGGTTGTCCGCAATGTTGAGAAGGAAGTTCGCTTCTGGCGCCACGGAGATCCGGTAGCAAATTCCGTCCTTCAGAATGGACTTCGTCTCTGCCCTGCCCTCGTCTCCGCACGCAGGCGACTCCATGGTTTTCGAAAGCGTCAGACCTAGTGGCACCGTATATTCACTTGTGCGGATGAAGCGCGCTGCGGCGTCCTCCCCATCCCTTGCGAGCACGTTCGCCGTCAGCTTCAGAATGATCGCTCGCTCCTGGTATTCGCGATCGCGGCCAGGCGGCGGGATCTGAAAGAGGTTGACGATCACGATGATGACCGTGAGCGTCGTTGCAAGCGTCAACCAGATCGTCGCGAAAAATTTCCAGAAAAGCCGGGGCATGGTCAGTCCACAAGTAGTTGATAGCCCTGGCCGCGAACGGACTGGATCCAGGATTGTCCGTCCTCCCTCAGTCCGAGCTTCTGACGAACGCTGCTGATATGGACGTCGATGCGGCGATCGAACGGGGTCAGCGGCTTGCCGAAGGCCCGCTTCGAAATTTCCTGCTTCGACACGAGCTGGCCGGCGCTGCGGGCAAGCACCTCGATCAGGCTGAACTCGGTGCCGGTCAGATCCAAGGTTTCTCCACGCCATTCGGCGATCCTGCTGCTCGGATGAATCACGAGTTTTCCCGCCCTGATCGTGTCGGTCGTCGCGCCGGCCGCAGGCTGACCTGCCCGACGGAGGATGGCGCGCAACCTCGCCGCAAGTTCGCCCGGCGAGCAAGGCTTCGGCACATAGTCGTCCGCGCCGAGATTGAGACCCGATATCCTGTCGACGTCATCGCCCCTTGCGGTCAGCATCAGGACCGGGACCTGGCTGAGCTTCCTGATCCTCTGCAGAACCTCGATCCCGTTCATCCGAGGCATCATGATGTCGAGCACGATAATATCGACCGTGTTGCCGGCAGCAGCGGCAATCGCGGCGCGACCGTCCGTATCCGTGACCACCTCATATCCTTCTTCGACCAGATATTCCTGCAGAAGCGTCGTCAGCTCGGCATCGTCGTCGATGAGGAGAACCTTGTTCATTCACTTCGTCCGTCATTGATCCGGGTAAGCCATACTGCACAAACACAGTCGCATGAGCGAGTTTTACCTAACTTAACACTAACTTGACCGCACTTAACGTTCACCCCGTTACTTATCCTTCCATGACATCACCGCGAGCCAGGATCGGGTTGCCTCAACATGAGCCGCAATCCTTCATCGAGTTGGCACGGATCGGGAAAAGGCACCCATGCCTTTGACCACAAGGAGTGCATCGTTGAGAAAACCGCCCAGAATATTCGCTGCTGCTCTTGTTGCGGCAGCGCTCCTGCTTCCCCTGCGCAATACCATGGCGGATCAATCCGCCGCACCCGCCCTTACCGTCTCGCTGGTAACGCCAGCTGAGCGGGACTGGCCGGAAACCGTTCCCGCAAGCGGTTGGCTGAAGCCTTGGCAGGAAGCCATCATCGCTTCCGAGACGAGCGGTCTGCGCGTAACCGAAATCCTGGCCGACGTCGGTTCCGTGGTTAAGAAGGGGCAGACCCTCGTGCGGCTGTCGCAGGACAGCGTGCAGGCCGACCTTCGCAAGCAGGAAGCGGCTGTCGTGACCGCTAAGGCAAACCTGACAAAGGCGAAGGCCAATGCCGATCGGGCTCGGCAGCTACGCTCTTCGGGCGCCCTTTCGGATGAGAAGATTGTCGAATATTTCGCCGACGAACAGACCGCGACGGCAAGTCTTGCGTCTGAAGAGGCGGCGCTCGACAGCCAGAAGATCAAGCTCGACCAGACAACCGTCACGGCCGTCGACGACGGCCTGATAACCTCGCGATCGGCCGAACTCGGCGCGGTCGTCTCGTCGGGCACCGAACTGTTTCGCCTCGTCCGTCAGCAGCGGGTCGAATGGCAGGCCGAGGTTTCGGCCCGTTACCTCTCACGCATCTCGGAAGGATTGAGCGTCGACATCGACGGGCCGGACGGACGTCCCCTTCAGGGCAAGGTAAGGCTCGTCGGACCTTCGATCGACACCAATACAAGCCGGGCGATCGTCTATGTCGCGCTTCCCCAGGACGTTCAGCCGCGCACCGGTCTTTATGTCACGGGCACTATCGAACTGAGGACCACGCCGGCGCTGACGGTTCCGGAGACCGCGATCGTTTTCCGTGACGGCATAAACTACGTCTTTGCCGCCGGCGAGAACAAGCGGGTAAGGCGGGTGCGGGTGGAGACCGGCCGTCGCACCGACGGCGAAGTCGAGATCGTCTCCGGCATAGATAAGTCGGCGAGAGTGGTGACGTCGGGCGGAGCGTTTCTGTCGGACAACGATCTCGTGAAGATTGCGGGAGAAGGTTGATGAACTTTTCCGCATTTTCAATCCGCAATCCCGTACCGGCAATCCTGCTCTTTGCGATGCTTGCCGTCGGCGGTTTGCTGGCCTTCAAGCATCTGCCGGTCCAGAATTTCCCCGATATGGACCTCCCGACCATCAAAATTACCGCGACGCTCGATGGCGCCGCGCCGGCGCAGCTCGAGACGGAGGTCGCCCGCACGATCGAGGACAATCTTGCCTCGCTGAGCTATCTCGACCACGTCACCACGACGATCACCGACGGCACGGTGTCGATCAGTGTCTCCTTCAAACTGGAGAAGGACAGCGAAACGGCCCTGAATGAGGTTCGCAACGCCGTCGACAGCGCACAAGCCGATCTGCCGGCGCAGATGCAGACACCAAGCGTCACCAAAGTCACCGTGCAGAGTTCGGCGCTGGTCACCTATGCCATCCGGTCTACGGCCCTCAATGAAACCGAGCTCTCCTGGTTCATCGACAACGATCTGACCAAGGCGCTCCTGTCGGTACCGGGCGTCGGACAGGTCAACCGCATCGGCGGTGTCGACCGCGAGGTTCACGTCGACCTCGATCCGACAACGATGGCTGCATTCGGCGTCACCGCGACCACTGTGTCGGCGCAATTGAAGTCGGTTCAGGCCGATACTTCGGGTGGCCTTGGGGAGATTGGCGGCACCCGTCAGACATTGCGCACGCTCGGCGCCGTGGCATCGGTCGACGCTCTGAAGGAGCTTAGAATTCCCCTGGCCAACGGGCAGCAGGTTCGCCTCGATGACGTCGCATCCGTCACGGACAGCTTCGCGGAGCGTTCTTCGATGGCCTATCTCGACGGTAAACCGGTGGTCGCGGTCGAGATCAAGCGCTCGAACGGGTTTTCGGACAGCGGTGTCGCGGACGATGTCGACAAGGCTATGAAACAGTTCGCAGCCAAACATTCCAACGTGCAGATCGAGGAGGCCTACAGCACGATCGGGCCGATCATCGACAACTACGATGGTTCGATGCACATGCTGTACGAAGGGGCGATCCTGGCGATCATCGTCGTCTGGCTCTTCCTTCGGGACTGGCGTGCGACCATCCTGTCGGCCGTGGCGCTGCCATTATCGGTCATACCGACCTTCCTTGTGATGTACCTGGCCGGCTTCAGCCTGAATATCGTCACCTTGCTGGCGCTGTCGCTCGTGGTCGGCATCCTCGTCGATGATGCCATCGTCGAGGTCGAGAACATCGCCCGCCACCTGCAAATGGGCAAGCGACCGATCGACGCCGCCATGGAAGCGGCCAACGAGATCGGGCTCGCCGTCATTGCAACCACCTTCACGCTGGTCGCGGTCTTCCTGCCGACGGCCTTCATGAGCGGCATACCGGGACTTATATTCCGCCAGTTCGGTATCACCGCCGCGGTGGCGGTCCTCGTCTCGCTCGTCGTCGCACGCCTGCTGACGCCGATGATGGCCGCCTATTTCATGAAGGCCCATCCGACGGAGGAAAAGGATGGCCGCGTCATGCGCGCCTATCTGGCAATCGTGAAAGCCGCCATGAACCGCAGGAAGACCACGGTGGCAGTGACTGCCGTCGTCGTCGCGCTTTCGCTTGCCACCATCCCACTCCTGAAATCCGGCTTCCTGCCCGCTTCCGACGACGCACGAGCCCAGATCACGCTCACCATGCAGCCGGGTGCCACTATCGAGCAGACGGACGCCACCACCACGAAGGCCGCCGATATCGTCGGCAAGCTCCAGGACGTGACACATGTCTTTTCCTCGGTCGGTTCCGCATCCTCGGGCGGTGGCCCCGACTCGAGCACCACGAGCAGCGTCGGATCCGCGACGATCGTCGCTGTACTGTCGCCCATCGGCGAGCGCGATCGCAAACAGTCGGAAATCGAAAACGACATCCGGCAGGCTCTCTCGGTGCTTCCCGGTGTGCGGGTCGCGGTCGGCGGCGGTGGCAACGGCACGAAGCTGGAGATCACCCTTGCCAGTGACGATGCCAACGCGCTTGACAGTGCAAGCACGGCGCTCGAGGAACAGCTCCGCACGCTGCAGGGCATCGGCGCGGTGACATCAACAGCGGCCAGGCAAGCGCCCGAGATCCAGATCACGCCCGACGTTGCGCGCGCTGCAGCGCTCGGGGTGACCTCGAGCGCCATCGCCGAGGCGGTGCGCGTGGCGACGAATGGGGAATATTCCGCCGATCTGCCGAAGCTCAACCTGCCACAGCGCCAGGTTCCCATCGTCGTCCGCTTCAGCCCCGAGACACGCACCAAGCTCGACGATATCAAGAACATGCGGGTAGCCGGAACGAACGGCAATGTCGATCTCGGATCGATTGCCGATATCCGGATCGGCGGCAGCCCGTCGGAGATCGACCGCATCGATCGGATGCGCAATGTCACCCTTTCCGTCGAGCTCAACGGCCGCATCCTGGGCGATGTCAACCGCGAGGCGCAGGCTCTGCCGGCACTCAGGCGCCTGCCGCCGGGGGTCACCCTTGTCGAACAGGGCGAACTTCAGCGCAGTTCGGAGCTGTTCCAGAGCTTTGGCCTTGCAATGGCGATCGGCGTGTTCTGCATCTACGCAGTCCTCGTCCTGCTCTTCCACGACTTCCTGCAGCCACTCACCCTTCTGATGGCTCTGCCGCTCTCGCTCGGCGGTGCGCTGGTGCCGCTGGTGGTGACCGGAACCAGCTTCTCGATGTCGGCGGTCATCGGGTTGCTCATGCTCATGGGCGTGGTGACGAAGAACTCCATCCTTCTCATCGAATACGCGATCATGTCGCGTCGCCAGGGCATGTCGCGGTTCGATGCCCTTGTGGATGCCTGCCACAAGCGCGCGCGACCGATCATCATGACCACCATCGCCATGGCATTCGGCATGCTTCCGGTCGCTCTCAGCCTGACAGGCGGCGATTCCAGCTTCCGGCAGCCGATGGCGATCGTGGTGATCGGCGGGGTCATGATGTCGACGCTGCTCAGCCTCATCGTCATCCCCGTCATCTTCACCTTCGTCGACGACCTCAACGAGGCGCTCAAGCGCCTTGTGCGCCGGACCGGGCCTGATACCGCCGACTCGGAACCACAGGCATCCAACGATCGCGCGGCGATCACCTTCAAGCCCGAGCTTTCGAAGCGAGGGCAAGGTCAGAGATGACTGCTTTTGGCAAGCTATTCGCAAGATGGTCCAGCGCCCGATACCGGCGACGCCCGGCGACCTTCATGGCAACCTCTTCGGTCGAATTCCCTCCCCCGGAACGAGACCGCGGGACGTGTTCCCCCGCAGGCGGCCTCGCGCCGCCTGCGCGTCCTGCATCTTCCCTGCCAACAGCGTACCTCGCTGTGTCACAGAAAGAACCTTTACCAAACTTTACACTTCCTTAACCGCGCTTAACATCCGCACAGCTATTAGAGTTCGACCTCAGCTCAATCCGGAGTGTCGTGTGTCCAAGGCACATCGAAATATTCTGCGTTGCCGCCTCGCGGAGCGGAAAATCATACTTGCCGAGATTTGGCCGTGGTTGCTGAAGCTTAATTCAAAGAATTATATCTCAATTTCTGCTTTCTTAAGTCCCTGGATCCAATCAGGCCGAGCAGAAAACGTTCGAATAGAGCGTGATGCTCTACTGGAAGACATTTCAATTGGAGGAACGGGGTGATTGATGCTCCGGGTGATCAGCACGCGTTTGCTGGACAGATCGAACAGCTCAACAGGGCAGCACGCCCTATCTCATGCTGAATATTGCCGGGCGTCATGACAATGGCGTCATCGCTTCGAAATCTGGCAAGGCGCCGCTGGCGTAGCCGACCGCCTCGAGTGAAGTGATAGTGATCCGGCCGTCGCGGATCGACAGCAGCGGTCCGTCGGCTCCCTGCTCGTAGAGATCGGGATGGGCCGCAGCAAAGCGCGCCTTCTCCGCCTGCGACGCTCCCTGCATGCCGGCCACATAGTGATGAGCGTTGCGTTCGACATGGGAGAGGCCGAGCAGCGAGACCAGCGCCAGATCCTGCTGCACGGCGAGCCCGGCTTGGCAGGTCAGATCCTCGCCCGAGAGGAACAGTCCCGGCACCGTTCCGGTTCTGATGCGGATCGCCTTCAGTAACGAACGGTAAATGCCCTTGCAGGTTTTCGAGGAGACGCCGGTATAGCCGAGCCGTCTGGCGGAGGCGAAGGCGCCATCGCCGTCGTCGCTCTCATCGATCAGGAAGGGCAATTGCGCCGCCAGATCTCCCAGCGACGTGTCCATGGTGATTGCGCGCGAGAACGGCTGTTCGACAAAGGCAATGGCCGTGCGCAACCTCGCCAGCTGCGGCATCGCCTCGATTTGCGCCAGCAGGGCGGCGAGCTGTTCGGCGGCGCCAAACTGTTCGTTGCCGTCAACCGTCACCCGATAGTCGGGCATGCGGTCCAGCACGGCGGCGATCCGCATCAGGCGGTCGATATCGACATCGATCGCGCCCGAAAGCTTAATCTTGAACCAGCGGTTGCCATAGCGCGTTATCACCGACTCGAGGCTTTCCGGCAGGCCGTCACCGACGGGATAGACGACATCGCCCTCGCTGATCGGATCGAGAAGCCCGATCGTATGCCGGGCCGAGATCGAGCCAGCAGGACGAAGATCGGAAAGCACCACCAGCGCTGCATCCGCGTCGATATCGTCGGGCAGCATGGGGCCGCCGATGCCGACGAGATTGCCCTGCACCGCCTCGAAGAAGGAAATGCCGGCAAGGCGGCAGTAGGCATCGAGCGCGGCGCGGGCGATGAGCGAAGGGCCGAAACCGGCGGCCAACGGATTTCCAGGCAAACGCCGCACGGTTTCCATCTCGTTCAGGCGGGCGGCGGCAAACAATGTCGTCGGCGCCGACGGCTCGAGCGAAGCGGCAGCAGCAGTGCGGATCGAAGTGCGCAACTGATCGACATTCTGCGCCGGCGTCAGCGCCGGGTTCTTGTCGAACCATTTCGGCACCATCATCTCGGCGGCGGCGCCAAGGGCGGTTCGCCCCTCTTCATCCTCGATACGGACCCTGAGAAAGGCTTGCGGCGCCTTTTCGAGAGTTGCCGCGCCAAAGCGGAACGGCAGGCGCAGCTTGATATCGCGCTCGAAGGCGTCGATCTCGATGATTCTGATACGCGGCGCGGTCACGGAACCTCCAATGCTTCTGTCCATGGTCATGCCATGCGGTCGAGCATGGCGCGCGAGACTTCATGATGGAGCGGTTCGCGGCGAAGCAGCCGGCCGATCTCATCCACCATGGCCTGTCCTTGGGCGAGATGCGCCTCTTCGGTGTGACCGGCGGCGTGCGGCGAAATGGTGACATTGGCCAATGCGGGATCGCGGAAGGGACTATCCGGAGGCAACGGCTCGTCGTCAAAGACATCGAGAGCCGCCTCGATGCGGCCGGAGCGGATCTCGGCGAGCAGAGCCGCCTCGTCGACCAGCTGCGAGCGCGCCGTGTTGATGAACAGCGCGCCGGGGTGTAGCAGCGCCAGTTCGGGGGCGCCGATCATGCGGTGCGTTTCGGGCAGGACAGGCGCATGCAGCGAGATCACGTCGCTCTGAGCCAGCATATCGTTCAATTCAGCGCTGAAAACGCCGAGCGCAGCAGCCTCGCTATCGTGGAGAAAGGGATCGACAACCAGCACGCGGCAGCCGAAGGGAACGAGCAGCCGCATGACCGCCCGGCCGACATATCCAGCGCCGACGATGCCGACCGTTCTGGCGCCCAGCAATCTCTGTGGCACGGCTGCGCGGACGTCGAGCCATTCACCGCCGTTGCGCAATTGATGATGCAGCCGATGAATGCCGCGCATGGCGAGCAGCGCTTCGGCGACGACGAACTCGGCAACCGAGGCGGCAATTTTCGAGGCGGCATGGGTGACGCGAATGCCATCGTCGAACAGACGCGCCGGGACCAATGTGCGGACGCTGCCTGCCGAATGGGCAACAAGAGCGAGTTGCGGATGGCGCTGGCGCGCGGCAGGATCGAAGGGCGGCGTGCCCCATCCGGTGAGACATGCCGTGGCGCCTTGCAGCAGGTGGTCGACATCGGTGGCGTCGATGGTGGCGCCGGTCGGCCAACGCACCTCGCCAAGGGCGTTCAACTGGGCAATCGCTGCGTCGTCCAGCATCATCCGGCGAGTTTTTTCGGTCAGCAGTACGGCGATAACGGGAGCCTGTTCGTTCATGGTTCTACTCTTTCGCTGCGGCGACCAGGCGCCTGAGATGGGTAAGATCGGCGCGGACCTTGTCGAGCGCCTGCTCTCGAGAGACGCGGTATTGGGAATGCATCGAGAGCACCCCGGCAAATCCAGTGGCCACCAGATGCGGGACGATTTCGTTCCAGGGCACCATGCCTTCGTCGAGCCCGTACCAATCCGAATGCCATGCGCGCTGGCCGTGAGCTCCGTATGCGCCGGGGAACCAACCGCTGTTCTTGACGCCCATGCAGCAGAACCACGGTTCGAGAATATCGAGGGTCAGACGCCAGTCCTCGCTTCCCTCCCGAATGATCTGATTGGCAGGATCGGGATAGGCGCCGATCCTGACGGGATCACGCCCGGCCAGCAATTGCACCGCCAGAGCGCCCGAGCTGTGCAGGGTGCCGCCGTGAAGCTGGATTGTCAGCTTGACGGCGAAGCGTTCGGCCAGGCGCTCGAAGCCGTCGAGATCGCGCCGCGCCTCATCAAGCTGGGCCTGCCAGCGCCGCGACGGGTCGTAGCGCCAGAAGCCAAGCCGGACCTGCCCGATGCCAGCCTCGCCGCAACAGCCGAGAAGCCGGGATACGGCATCGTCGGGCCGGGTGGAATCGATGGTCGCCATCGGGGTGCGCAGGCCGGCCGCGGCAAAGAGCTTTACGGCCTTGACGATTTCCTCCGGCCTGTCAGGGGAAACGGCGTGGCCATCGCGAATGAGAAGATCGGCACAGTCGAATCCCAAACCGGCGGTGAACCCGGCCGCCTCCTCGAGCGGCAGACCCTCCAGGGTCTTGGTGAAATAAGCGATATCCATCGATCAGATCCCAGGCAGAAAGGCATTGTTCATGAGCGGGAAACACAAAGCTCGCTGCGGCGGCCAAATGCATCGCGGGCGCAGACCGCATAACGCACGCCCTCGGGCGGCGACATGTGCAGGAATGCCGTCGAGATCAGCGGCGCGGGACTGACTTTTTCAAAAGTCCCGCCATTGGTGCTGACCAAGACATCGTAGAAGATGGCAGGCCGGATATCGCCGGAAGCCCAGAAGAGCATGCGCTCTTCCCGACCGCCAAGACCAAGGTAACGTTCGACGACAAGGCCGGTCGGTGCCGCCGGAGGCGCGCCGACATCGGGAACGACAAGCACCTGCGTCAGCGACGGCAATGGCACATCGAGGTCGACGCTGATCCGGCCGTCATCGCAGTCGACGATGCTGATCGGATGCAGCAAGGCGGGCTCCTGCGCCCGGCGCAGTTCGGCAAACTGCGCCTCGGTCGGTGCGGGCGGTGCGCCGACCGGCTCGAAGGGGCCGCGCGGATTGCTTTCGTCGCGCTGGGCCTGCCAGACCTCCATCGGATTGGTGAATTCCTCATCGATGCGCAGCAGGCAAAGCGCGTGGCGGCCGGGAACCAAACCGCTCACCTCGAGGCGGACGGCGGTCCGGCCCGAACGGTTGATGGCGTCGACGCTATGGATGAGGCTGATGGAAACACCGCCGCCCGGCAGCCGTGTCGGCAGGATCGCCAGGCCATCCTGGTCGGGCGCAAGCGGCGGTTCGGCCCTCACCTTGCAAACGCTATCGCCCAGCGTTGCCAGCAGTTCCATCGATGTGAGGCCGGGCTTCTTGATGATGTCGAAGGGCGGCGCCCTGTCGACGTCCGTGACCAGCATATCCAGATTGGTCTTGTGCTCCCACTGCGCCTTGGTGAAATTGCGCGAACCGAAATAGGCAAAGATCGTGCGCTGGCTCCAGCCGCCGATAAAGGCGTGGTCATTGCTGAGGAAGGTGAAATTCGCCGCTTTCGGGGCGATGATGCGCCGGTCGTGCTGTTCGATGATGCGGGCGATGATGCCGGCGTAATAGGCCTTGCCATGCCAGCTATGGTGATCGCTCCACCCAAGCTGCGGATCGCATTCGTCGTTGATGATGGGCAGGCCCGCCAGGCGCGGGTGGTGCTCCTTGAGATAGTCGACGACGAGCAAGGTGCGGTCGACGATACCGTTGGTTTTCGGAGTCAGGTCTTCCTTGCTGCCGTTGACGCCCTTTTCATGGATCGAGATGTAGTCGATGCGCGGCGGACCACCGCCGGTCAGGCAGCTCATGCCGCTGTCGCAATGGGCCATGAGGGCGCGAAAGATCGGCGACAGCGTGCGGGCGGTGCCAGGCCCGCCCATCGGCAGGTTGGGATCGATGGCATCGAGCCCCGCGACGCAGGCGTCGTAATAGTTGGTGTAACCCTTGATCCCGTAGGTCCACCAGCCGGAATCGGCCTCGTTCGTCGTTTCGAAATACCATGTGCGCAATTCGTCCATGCCGTAACGCGCGCCATAACGGTCGACTGTTGCCGTCACGAGATCCCGCCAGCGCCTGACCTGATCCATGTCTTCATAGTCGGTGAACAGGCCGGATGGGTTGCCCATCAGCTCGAAGAACGGCTTCAGCCGGTGTTCGATCATCACGTCCAGCGCGCGATCGAGCAGGGACCAGTCATAACCGGCCCCGCCCTTCGCGCTCAGCAGATTGTAGAGATAGTGCACCCGCAGGAACTTGATGCCCTCATTCGGCAGGCCGCCGATATAGGCAAGCATCTGGCGCATCTCAGGTTCGAGAAGCAGCTCGGCGGGCGAAAAGCCGGTGCCGCGCCAGAACCGGTTGAACGGGCGTACCGCTTCGCTGGCATCAACGTTTATTCGCGTACGTTCACGCATGGGTCGTCTCTCCTTGGGCGGAAGTTGGCGGTGCGCCGCAATGCCGGCACACGAGGCCACGAGCCGGATTATTTGAACTTGTCGCGCATCGCATCGATGCCGGGGATGGTTTTGGTCAGATGCTGATGGGCGGGATCGAAGCGCTGGATCAGCCCCCGGCGATGCTTGCCGACGAGAATGGTAAAGATATAGCCCCGGTGCCCCGGCGAGGTGACCGTCGGGTGGTAACCCCGGTCAACCAGGACTGTGTCGCCGTTGCGGGTCATGAGGATCTTGACCGGACCGTCTTCGTCATAGGTGATCTGGCTGCCGAAGCCGGTCTCTGGCTGGAAGCGGTAGTGATAGAGTTCTTCGTGCCGGGTCTCGACGTCACCGTCTTCGGTATCGTGCTTGTGGGGGGGATAGCCGGACCAGCAGCCCTCGCCGGCATAGAGTTCACTCACCAGCAGGTTGCCGCAGCGTCCGTTCTGTCTTTGTCCGAGCAGGTGGACGATCCGCCGCTGGCTGTGCGTGTCCGACGAGCCGACATTGACCGCGTCGACCTCATCCGGCGTGATGCGAAATGCGGCGTAACGCGTGTCGCAGAGGCCGCCGGCAATGGCGACTTCCGCCGCCGCGCCACGAGCCGATATCCGGACATTGGCGCCGACGGGCGCGTAAACCGAGTCCGCATCGCCTCCCCAGATATCGGCTCGCCGGCCCACCGCTTCGAACATGATGTCATCGACCTCGATATCCACCTGCCCCGACAGCACGACGTAGAGGCTTTCGTGCATGGGCAGCCGCCGCGTGTCCTGGCCGTTGGCCGGAAGCGTGACGAGGTCGAAGTAGATGAGATCGAGCGTCGTGGAGGAGGTATCCACAATGGGACGCTGCTCGGAGCGTGGAATGAATTCGGGCATCAATTGAACTCCGGAACGGTACGGTCGGCGAAGGGATTAAGCGACAAGGATTCGGCGTAGTGACAGGCCACTGCGTGCCCATCGGCTGTGACGGTACGCAGCGCCGGCACCTCCTGCTTGCAAAGCTCGGTGGCGTAGCGGCAGCGAGGATGAAATGCACAGCCGGGAGGCGGATGGGCAGGATCGGCGACCTCGCCAGCCAGCCGAATGCGCTGGCCATGGCGGCGCATCCTCGGATCGGCGATCGGCACGGCCGAGAGCAGCGCTTCGGTATAGGGGTGGAGCGGGCGCGAAAAGATCTGCTCCGTCGGCGCCTTTTCGACCACCCGACCGACATACATGACGGCAATGTTATCCGAGATGTGCCGGACGACCGAGAGGTCGTGGGCCACGAAGAGATAGGTCAGACCGAACTGCTCCTGCAGGTCCTGCAGGAGGTTGATGGTTTGTGCCTGCACACTGACATCGAGCGCCGAAACGGCCTCATCGGCGATCACCAGCCGCGGATTGGAGGCCAGCGCCCGGGCGATGCCGATGCGCTGACGCTCGCCGCCAGAAAACGCGTGCGGATAGCGGTGCATGTATTCGGGCCGCAGGCCGACGCTCTGCATGAGGTCGGCGACCCGGTGCTCGAGCTCCCGGCCCTTGGCGATACCGTTGACGCCAAGCACCTCTCCGATGATGTCGATGACAGGAAGGCGCGGATTGAGCGAAGATTGGGGGTCCTGAAACACGATGCGCAGGTCGCGATGGACTTCGTCGAGGGCAGAACCCGACAACGCCGCGAGATCGACCGTGCCGCCACTGCGGCTGCGATAGCGGATTTCGCCGCTCGTCGGCTGATAGATGCGCAGCACCGTGCGGGCAAGCGTGGACTTGCCGCAGCCGGACTCCCCGACAATACCAAGTGTTTCGCCATCCTGGACGCGAAGCGAAACGCCGTCGACCGCCTTGACGTGTCCGACCACACGCCGGAATGCGCCCTTGCGAATGGGGAAATGCATCCTGAGATCGTTGAGTTCGAGCAGTGGGCTTGGTTGCTTCATGAGATCGGCCATCATTGTCTTCCTTCGTAAAGCAGACAGCTGGCGACATGCCCGTCGCCGATGGCGATGGGCTGCGGATCCTTTTGGTCGCAGAGGCCCGCCCTCGCCTCTTTGCATCGGGGATGAAAGCTGCAGCCCTGGGGCCGGTTGAAACGCGAGGGCACCATGCCATCGATGATCGCGAGCCGTTCGGTGGGTTGCCCATGCATGCGTGGCACCGATTGCAGCAGCGCCTTGGTGTACGGATGCGCCGGTGCGTGGAAGATCGTGTCAACATTGCCTGCTTCCACGACCCGGCCGACATACATGACGACGACCTCGTCGGCGATCTCGGCCACCACGCCGAGATCATGGGTCACGAACAGCACCGAGAGCCCGAATTCGGCCTGCAGCGAGGCCAGGAGATCGAGGATATTGGCCTGGGTGGTCACATCGAGTGCCGTGGTCGGCTCGTCGGCGATCAGCAGTCTGGGGCGGCAGGCGAGCGCCAAGGCGATGCAGACGCGCTGGCGCATGCCGCCGGAAAACTGGAAGGCATAACTTTCCATGCGCTCGGCCGGCCGCGGAATGCCGACCAGCGCCAATGTCTCGATGGCATGTTCGCGCGCCTCCTTCTTTCCCATCTTCAGATGCAGGCGGATCACTTCCACCATCTGGTTGCCGATCGTATGAACGGGGGAAAGGGCGGCCATCGGCTCCTGGCTGATCAGGCCGATCTGGGCGCCGCGGATCGCCCGCATGTCGTGGCCGCGCGGATCGAGCGCCGCGAGGTCGATCGAGGGTGCTGCCGGATCGGGCCGGTAGCGGATTGCGCCCGAGACGATCCGCCCTCCCCGCGGAACCTGGTTGAGGATCGAGCGGCCGGTGATGCTCTTGCCCGAACCGGATTCGCCGACGACGCAGACCGTCTTGCCGCGTGGGATGGAAAAGGAGACGCCGTCGACCGCCTTGATCGTGCCCGCACCACCGAAGAAATGGGTCCTGAGATCAACGACCTCGATCAGCGGGTCACGATCCCCGTGCCGGCCGCCGGCTGCGGCAAAATTGGGATCAGTATTCATAGGGATCTGCAGCATCGCGTAATCCATCACCGAGGAAATTGAGGGCGAGCACGGTGACGATCACCGCGAGACCGGGAAGAAAGAGCCAGGGTGCGCTCGAGACGGCGAGAATGTTCTGTGCCTCCTGAAGCA
This sequence comes from Rhizobium sp. PRIMUS64, assembly GCF_023006465.1. Lineage (NCBI taxonomy): Bacteria > Pseudomonadati > Pseudomonadota > Alphaproteobacteria > Hyphomicrobiales > Rhizobiaceae > Rhizobium > Rhizobium sp. PRIMUS64. The sequence continues at coordinate 25,032 of NZ_JALBGX010000010.1, forward strand.
GCACGCCCCAGCTCACCACCGGCGGGCGCAGGCCGATGCCGAGGAAGGAGAGCGCGGTTTCTGCGAGGATCATCGTCGGGATGGCGAGCGTCACCGAGGCGATGATGTGGCTCATGAAGGACGGGACCATGTGCCGCCAGATGATGCGCATCTGCGAGCAGCCATCGAGACGGGCGGCGATCACGAAGTCTTCCGTCTTGAGCGACAGGAAGCGCCCGCGCACCACCCGCGCCAGGTCGGTCCAGCCGATCAGCGACAGGATGATGGTGATCCAGAGATAGACCAGAATCGGATCGGCGCTGATCGGAACGGCAGCCGCAAGGCCCATCCACAACGGAATGGTCGGGATAGAGTTGATGAGCTCGATGGAGCGCTGAATCACATCGTCCACCCAGCCGCCGTAGAGCCCCGAAATGCCGCCCAGGATGATGCCTAGGATGAGGCTGATTGCGACGCCGATCAGTCCGACGGACATAGACACGCGCGTGCCGTGGACCGTCCGGCTGAAGACGTCGCGACCCAGCCGGTCGGCGCCGAACAGGTAGAATGGTTTGCCCATCTCGATCGGGCCGATCAGGTGCCGGTCGAAATCGAACAGCCCCCAGAGCCGGTAGGGTTCGCCCTTGACGAAGAAGCCGAGGGGGATGATGACGGCCGGATCGGGCACGTAATTGCGGCTGAGCGCGATCGGGTCAACCTTCATCGAATAACCGTTGACGTAGAGCGGATGAAACTGCCCGGCCGCGTCGTAGCCGGCGAACTTGATCTGCTGCGGCGGCGCATAGGTGTAGCGGGAATCGTAGGTCTGCGATGAAACCGGGGCGAGAACCTCGGCAAACAGGGCGACCAGGTAGATCAAAAAGATGACGACGCCTGCCGCCAGCGCCAGGCGATGGCGACGGAAGCGCCGCCAGATAAGCTTCCACTGGCCGGCGACCGCGTCGGAATTCTGGATCAGTTCAGGCTGTAGCGCGATGGCTTGATCGGTCATTGGTCTCGTCCTTCAGCCGTTGCGAATGCGTGGATCAAGCCAGGCAAGCAGCAGATCCGAAATCAGTGTGCCGATCAGCGTCAGCATGCTCATCAGCAGGATGAATGTGCCGGCCAGATACATGTCCTGGGCAAAGAGGGCGTTGAGCAGCAGTGGCCCGGTGATCGGCAGGCTGAGAACGATGGAGACCACCACCGAGCCGGAGACGAGGTGCGGCAGCACCCAGCCGACGGTCGAGACAAAGGGGTTGAGCGCCACCCGCACCGGATATTTCAACAGCAGCCGGATTTCGCTCAAGCCCCGGGCGCGAGCCATGTCGACATAGGGCTTGTTGAGCTCGTCGAGCAGGTTGGCGCGCATAATTCGGATCAGCGCTGCCGTGGCGCCGGTGCCGAGAACGACGACCGGGATCCACATATGCGAAATGAGATCGCCGAGCTTGGCCCAGCTCCAGACAGCATTGATATAGGCGGGCGAAAACAGCCCGCCGGTACTTTGGCCGAAATATTGTGCCGAAACATACATCAGCACCAGCGCCAGCAGGAAATTCGGGATGGCTAGGCCGAGAAAGCCGAAGAAGGTGGCGAAGTAATCTCCCACCGAATATTGCCGTACGGCCGAATAGATGCCGATCGGAAAGGCCACCGCCCAGACGAAGAGCAGCGTGGTGACCGAGACCACCATCGTCAGGCCCATGCGAGCCCAGATCAGTTCGCTGACCGGCTTGTTCCAATCGAGGGACTGGCCGAAATCGCCGCGCAGCAGGATGCCGCTGATCCATTTCCAGTATTGGACCGCCCAGGGCTGATCGAGGCCGTAGCGTTCACGCAGGCCGGCAATGACGCCGGGATCGATCGTTTCGTTCTGGGAGGCCAGGCGCGCGGTCATCGCGGTCAGGAAGTCGCCGGGCGGCAGCTGGATGATGATGAAGGTCACGACGGAGATCGCGAACATCATCGGGATCATGTAAAGCAGACGTCTGATGATGAAGCCGGCCATGTCAAGCTCCTTCAATCGGCAACCGCCGATCGGATTGGATGATTGGGACTGGGCTGGTGTTGATGGGGCGGCGCCCGCGGACGCCATCCCTGTCGGTCGCGTGCCGTTACTGTTGGTAGTAGAAGGTCTCCGGTTTGGCCGGTCCCGGTGTCATGTAGAACGATGTGCTGGGAATGACCTTCGGGACATTGCGCATATTGGTCTTGACGATGCCGACGCGGTCCGGCTCCAGGTTGGTGCCGATGACGTAGAATTCGTCACGGGTAATCGCCAGCAGCTCCTTCATCGCGGCCAACTGCTTTTCGAGCGTCGGCGCTTCTTGCACCTGCCGGTACAGATCCATCTGCTTCTTGGCAGCGGGGCTCGGTTCTTGCGCGTTCGGATCCTTGGGGTTCTGGTAATAGAGGCCCCAGGCCGTCGCGAAGCTCGATTCATATTCGTGCGGGAAATACCATTTGGGATCGAGCAGGCCGAGGAAGTCGTAGCCACCGCCGCCAACCCATCCAAGGCCGTCATTCTCATTGTTTTGCAGGCGGGAGAAGATCAGCGAACGTTCGGCCGGGCGGGGTTGCATGTCGATGCCGACGGCCCGCCAGTAGCGCTGAATCATCTCGAGGGCGTCCACCTGGATCGGGCTTCCGGTCAAGGCGTCGATCGCAAAGGTAATCCGCTTGCCGTCCTGGCCGAGGCGATAGCCTTCGGCGTCATGTTTGGTAAGGCCGGCCTTATCGAGATACTGATTGGCGAGATCGACATTATACTCCAGATACTGGGTCGCCATCTTCTCGTCGTAGAGCGCGGTGCCTTCACGCGGTGCTGCCTGATAAGGCTTGGCCTGTCCGGCATAGATCAGCTGGTTGAGCTCTTCGCGGTTGATGGCGTAGCTAAGGCCGATGCGGAAATCCTTGTTGGAAAAGACAGCGCGCAAGGCCGGATTCTTGTGGGTCTGGTTGAGGGTGATCAGCAGGGCGTTCGACCAGGCCGGCCGGGCGATGAACAGGCCGTAGCCGCCTTTCTCCTGGTTCTGCACGATCACCGTACGGGCGTCCGTCGTCTCGATGAAGCGGTTCTGCATGTCGATTTCGCCGCTGATCGCCTTCAGGATGATCGCCTGGGTATCCTGCATCACATCGATGGTGATCCGATCGAAGTAAGGCAGCTGGTTTCCTGCGGTATCCACCTTGGCATAGTAAGGATTGCGTTCAGCGACGACCTGGGTGGTGCCATTATAGGGCGCGGTCAACACCCAGGCATCAAGCGTTGGACGACCGAGATCGCGCCAGCGGCCGGGAAAGCCGATCTTGTTGTTGAAGAGCTGGACCCAGTCGGTTGCGCCGGCTGCCTTCACCAGGGCGTCGACGCCATCGGGATTGAAATCCTTGTGGAATTGCTTGAGGTAGTGGGCCGGTGCGGCCGCCAGAATATCGGAGCCGCGCACGGTGGCCATGTTCATCAGGAACAGGCCGTTCGGCGCGGCAAATTTGAAGACGACCTTGTCGTCGGCAAGCTTTTCGACCTTGACGGTCTCTCCGCCGGCGGTCAGCCAGTCGGGTGCTGCAGGCGTGATCTTGGTGTTGCGCAGCACGTTCTCGTTCCACCACACCAGATCGTCCGCGGTAAAGGGCTCCCCGTCCGACCAGCGCGTGCCTTCACGCAATGTGAACGTATATTCGGTGGCATTGTCATTGACCTCGACGCTCTTGGCGATATCGGGGATCACCTCGGTCCATTCCGGATTCCAGCGGACCAGTCTCGTATAGCCGATCGAACGCTCGATCTCGCTGTCACCACCGCCAAAGGTGGCCGTGCGCCAGGTGCCGCCATAGGTACCGATCGATTCAAGCGGAGTGAGCACCAGCGGCTCCTTGGGCAAGCGCTTTTCGACCGGCGGCAGCTTGCCGGCATCGACCAGCGCCTTCAGTTCCGGCGACTCCTCAAAGCCGAATGCGGCACCGGCCCAGCCGGCACCCATGAGGATCGCCGCGGCAACGGTCGAGACAACCTGCCGTCTTAAGATTCTGACGTGTTGCATTCTTTCCTCCCGATATTCTGCTCTAGGTTATCGTTAACGTATTCTCCTCTTTCTCGAACGTTATCGTTACCGTTAAATCTTGTCAAAGAGATTCTCGACACCTTATACTTTGTCAGAGCAGCCTTGGCTTTCCCGGAAATTATGTTAGTTATCGTTATCGTAAATTCCTGCCCCTTCTGAAGAGACAATCCAGTTGAGCCGCCCTAAAGAGCCAGAACCCAAAATTACCATCGCCGATGTCGCCCGCGCCGCAGGGGTGTCGCCGATGACGGTATCGCGCGTGCTCAACGATCGGGGCGGAGCCAGTGCGGAGACAAGTCAACGGATTATTTTAGCGGCGAGCGAACTCAATTACCGGCCCAATCCCTTTGCGCGCGGATTGCGGTCCGATCGATCGAAGGCCATCGGCCTTCTCGTTCCCGACATCACCAATCCGTTCTTTCCCGAAGTCATCAGGGGAGCCGAGGATGCGGCAAGCGCTGCCGGCTACAACCTGCTTCTGTCCAATGTCGTCGAGAACAGCAAGCGAGAGGAAGAACTCATCGAAACGCTGCTGCGGCACCGGGTCGACGGAATCATCGTCTGCAGCCCGCGGCTGCCGGATGCCGCGCTGCATAAGGCGCTTGCGCCCCACCGTGCGGTGGTGCTCATCAATCGCGAGGCGCCCAACGAGGTCGCCGGGACGATTGTCACCGACTACGAGACGGGAGCGTCGCGTGCCATCGACCATCTGGTCGAGCGCGGGCGCCGCAGGATCGCGATTATCGCCGGGCCGCGCAGTTCGTTTGGCGGCAAGAGCCGTCTTGTCGGCTTTCGCAAGACCCTGGCGGCCCACGGGCTCAAGGCGCAAGGCATCGTTTATTGCGATCCGACCGCGGCGGGCGGCCAAACGGCGGCCGCGCAATTGCTGGCGGAGGCGCCCGGCGTCGATGCCCTTGTCTGCTACAACGACCTCAATGCGATCGGCGCGATGAAGGCCTGCCGGGCCGCCGGCATTTCGATCCCCGGGCAAATCGCCCTGATCGGTTTCGACGATATTCCGACTGCCGAACTGCTGTCTCCGGCACTCACCACCTTGCGGGTGCAAAAACGCGAAATGGGGGAGGAAGCCGTGCGTCTGCTGCTCAGCCGCATCGCCACCAGAAACCGTCAGCACGGCATCGTCATCGTGCCCGAGCTTATTATCCGCGAAACAACCTGAACTCCCCGGAGCATGATGCCGAAAAGTGTGAGCGGTTTTCGGACGACATCGTGCTCCAACTCTCAAAGTTTGGAACAGGAGGAATATCCGATGGATATCAACAATCTGCAGTCACTGGCCCTGCCTGAGGAGAAGAAGGCCTGGTTCGTTCACGACCGGTTCGGCATGTTCGTGCACTGGGGGCTTTATGCACTGCCGGCACGCCATGAATGGGTCAAGAGCCGCGAAGAACTGAACGACGCCGACTACCAGAAATATTTCGACCATTTCGATCCCGATCTCTACGACCCCAGTGAATGGGCCAGACGTGCAAAGGCTGCCGGCATGAAATATGTCGTGCTGACCACCAAGCACCATGAAGGCTTCTGCCTCTGGGATACCAAGGCGACCGACTTCAAAGTGACCAACACGCCTTATGGACGAGATCTCCTGGGTCCGTTCGTCGACGCCTTCCGCGCAGAGGGCCTGAGGATCGGATTCTACTATTCGCTGATCGATTGGCATCATCCCGACTTCACCGTCGATCCGCGCCATCCGCAACGCAACCATCCCGATGCGCTGAAAATCAACGAAGGCCGGGACATGCAGCGCTATGCCGCCTTCATGCGCGAGCAGGTCCGCGAGTTGCTGACTGAGTTCGGCCAGATCGACATCCTGTGGTTCGATTTCAGCTATCCGCAATGGAAGCTCGGGGAGCTGGTCGGAAAGGGCCATCAGGATTGGGAAAGCGAGAAACTCGTGCGTCTGGTGCGCGAACTCGCCCCTGACATCATCATCAACAACCGGCTCGATCTCGCCGGCCTGCAGCCCGACATCGTCACGCCGGAGCAATATATGCCGCGCGCCCGTCCGCTCCGCGATGGCAGACGCGTTGTCTGGGAAGCCTGCCACACGCTCAGCGGTTCCTGGGGCTATCACCGCGACGAGGACACCTGGAAGAGCACGGAACAACTGGTGCAGATGCTGGTCGGCACCGTTGCCATGGGCGGCAATCTGCTGATGAATGTCGGGCCGACGGCGCGCGGCACGCTCGACCACCGCGCGATTGCAGCCCTTGCCGCTTATGAGGAGTGGATGGCACTGCACCAGCGCAGCATCGTCGGCTGCACCCAGTCCGACTTCACCGCTCCGGCCGACTGCCGCCTGACCCAGAATGGCGATCGTCTCTACATCCACCTCTTCAACTGGCCTTATCGCCATCTGCATTTCGATGCGCTGGCAGGCAAGATTGAATATGCGCAATTCCTGCATGATGGCAGCGAGGTCACCTGGTTGCGCCCATCCGCCAATACGCTGTGGGCGAACACGCAGTTCCCCGTCGGCGAAGATCAACTGACATTCGTCCTGCCGGTGCGTCGACCTCAGATCGTGGTCCCGGTCATCGAGGTCAAGCTCAAGCCAGGGAGCGCGGCTGGCATTCAGGACTAGAGCCTTTCCGGGTTAGATTGAAACATTCTGTTGGCTCAAACGGAGTCGGATGGTCGACCGGCCGGCGCGCGTCGTAGCCCAGTTCTACGGCCAAGCCGGCCGGTCGATCAGCTGGCCCGTTTCAGCCAACCCGAAGGGCCGGGCATCTTTCCGCCAGGATCAAAGGCGATCGGCTCGGACGTACCGGGAGGTATGCCCGTCGCCAATCGCCTCTGCCCTGACGAAAATCTGCTCCGGCAGAATGCTTCAATCTAACCCGGAAAGGCTCTAGCGCGGGTGAGCTGGCTTACCTGAGCGGGCAAGATGGCGCCCGCTCAGGAGAACGGCTCGGTCGATCCCGCCGCCGAATGCCGACAAGGGCTCAGGGATTGGCTGCGGTGGTCCCTACAAAGAACTGGTTGAGTTGCTTCATCTCCAGCGCATGAGCGCGCTTTCTAAGAGCGACGGCCTGTTTGAGCGTCGCTAGCTCATCCGTTATGTCAATGAGATGAGCCTCGGCGACCAGCATCTCCGCTTCGACCCTTCCCTGCTCTCTCAATTGCCAGACGTCCCGGATGCGGAATTGAACAATGATCGTGCCGAAAAGCGCCACGAGCGCGGAGGTCGCCATTGGGAGCCATTGGGGGATAATCGTGCCATAAGCCGAAAATAATGAAGAGAGGCCGCTCAGAACGATGATCCCCAATGTGAGAAAATTCCAGAGATACTGATTCACCCTGGAGGATCGCGCATACCAGTTTCGATGCGTCCGCAGGTCACGCAAAGCCTGCCTTTTGATCTCGACCATATCCGATGGAAGCATCTTTTCTGCTCTCTCTTGATCGATCTCCCGTCTTGCTGCCAAAATCACGTTGATGACAACGATAGTTATCCCGAAGGTAATCATGAACCAGGCGATGTAGTGCAAAGGGACGTCATCGAGAATGACGTTTGGAAAAAACTCAGGTTGAAAAAATTCGATTAAAGCGCCAAGCGATATCAAGAATACAGAAAAGACAACCACTGCTACCGAAAGCATCGCTGCTATATTTCTATATCTACCATTCAGTGTCATTTTCTGCAATTGCGCGGAGTCATCCTCATCCTTTCTGAACAAGTCCATCATCCTATCCTCAACACTGCAGGTTTAACCGCAGTCAACCTTGTACTACGTCAGAAAGCAAGTAACGTTTGCGAAGAAATACTTTATCGATCGAATTGCAGGCAGCCCTGGGTCCCGTCGATATGTCCGATGCCGCGAGAACCAACCGCCATATCGCCAACGTTCAGGCTGGGATAGCCTCCGCCTCTTGAATCCTGTCGCTTCAGGATAGGCTGATCGCCAGCGGTCGGTCGAGATCGCGGGCAATATATTGCTGGATCTGCCGGACGAGAGCGGGCAGGAGATGGTGCCCGCTCAGGAGAATGGCTCGGTCGGTCCTGCCGCTGGATTGGTGAGCCAGCACGGTCCCTCGTCGGTCATGTACATATGGTCTTCCAGCCGGATCCCGAATTCCCCGGGGAAGACGATCATCGGTTCGTTGGAAAAACACATGCCGGCGGCAAGCGGCGCGTCGTTGCCGCGAACGATGTAGGGTTCCTCGTGGATCTCGAGCCCGAGGCCATGACCGGCGCGATGCGGCAAACCTGGCAGGCGATAGTCGGGGCCGAGGGAGTGTTTGGCAAGCACCTTGCGGGCCGCATCGTCGAGGCTCGAGCAGGCGGCGCCGATCCGGGCCGCGTCGAAGACGGCCTGTTGCGCCTCGCGCTCGATCCACCAAGCCCGTTCGAACGCGCTGTTGCCGCCCTCTAGCATATAGGTCCTGGTGATATCGGAATGATAACCGTCGATCCGGCAGCCGGTATCGACGAGAATGACGTCGTCGCGACCAAGGACCTGATCGCCGTCGGCGCCATGCGGAAGCGAGGTCGCCGCGCCGAAGGAGACGATGCAGAATGTCGAGCCGGCATCGGCGCCGGCCTGGCGATGCTGCCGGTCGATGAAATCCACCACTTCGGATGATTTGATGCCCGGCTTCAAAAGCCCATGCACTTGCCTGTGGACGTCAAGTGTCAGGTCCATCGCATACTGAATGAGGGCAATCTCCGCGGCCGATTTTATGCAACGCAGGTCGCGGATCAGTCGCCCGCCATCGGCAAGCCTCGCCTCGCCCATCTCCGCTGCCAATGCATGATAGAAGAAAAGCGGCAAACCATCGTCGAGGGCAAGTCTGCCGCCCTGGGCAACAAGGCGGGCGATGAGAGCGGCGCTGCTCTCCTCCTCTTCCCAGACCAGGATTTCCCCCGGCAGATGCGGCAGCGTTTCGACACGGCTGCGCTCGAACCCCGGCACGATGTAGGAAATGGTCGCTTGCGTGACGAGCGCGCCGAGGAACCTCTCGCTCGGATGCCAGACCAGCCCCGTGAAGTAACGCAGGCTTTCGGTCGGTCCAAGAAGCACGGCAGCCAAGCCTCCGGCTTCGATCATTTTGCGAAGCCTGGCGAGGCGGTTCTGCCGTTCGTCCTCAGTTATGCGGGGTACCGTATGCTGCCATGACATGTTGTCTTCCTGCTTTTCCTGCGCTTCCAGATCGATGAAGCCCTCGCCTTGCAGCGGGGATCTTGAACCGACACTAATGCCGCTGTAGGCAATATGTCGACATGAAAAATGAGGAGATGGCGATGGCGGTCGAATACACCATACCGGGCATGCTGATACGCGATCATATGGTCGACGTTCCCCTGGATTGGTCGAAGCCGGAGGGGGAGACGATCCGGGTTTTCGCACGCGAAGTATGCGATCCCGCCCGCCGTCGCGAAACATTGCCGTTGCTGGCTTTCCTGCAAGGCGGCCCTGGCGGAAAATCGCCGCGGCCGAGCAATGGCGGGCCGCCATGGCTTGCCGAAGCCCTGAAGACGCACCGCGTTATCCTGATCGACCAGCGCGGCACTGGGCGCAGCAGCCGGATCGAAAGTGCGACGATGGAGCACTTTGCCGACGGCAGGGCCGCAGCCGACTATCTCACCCTCTTTCGTGCCGACAGCATCGTTGCCGATTGCGAACATCTGAGGAAAACCGTCTTCGGCGGCGGACGCTGGCAGACGCTCGGCCAGAGCTATGGCGGCTTCCTGACGCTTACCTATCTCTCGAAGGCGCCGGAGGGACTTTCCGCCTGTTATGTCACCGGCGGCCTTGCCGGCCTTGGGGCGACGGCCGATGATGTCTATCGGCGCACCTACCCGCGCGTCGCCGAAAAGAACGCCGCCTATTACCGCCGCTACCCCGGGGATGCCGAGCGCATCAGCCGGATCGCCGACTATATCGAGGCCAACGAGGTGCGGCTGCCCGATGGCGATCGCCTATCCGTTCGCCGCTTTCAGACTATCGGCATCGATTTCGGCATGGCGCCGGGTTACGAGAACATCCATTGGCTGGTCGACGAGGCTTTCTCCGGTCCCAATGAAGACCGTCTCTCTGATCGCTTCCTCGCGTCCGTGATGTCGCTGACCTCCTATGACGACAATCCGCTCTTCGCCGTTTTGCAGGAAAGCATCTATGGCCAGGCCGGGACGCCGACTGCCTGGGCGGCCGAACGCATCCGCGCCGAGCATCCGGCCTTTGCCGGCGACCGGCGGCCGCTGCTGTTGACGGGGGAGATGATGTATCCCTGGATGTTCGAGGAAATTCGCTCGCTCAGGGCTTTCAGGGCGGGTGTCGAGGCGCTGGCCACGCATGAGCGCTACGTGCCGCTCTATGCCCCGGCACGTCTCGCTGTAAATGAGGTGCCGGTCGCCGCCGTCATCTATCATGACGACATGTATGTCGATGCCGGGCTTTCGCTCGAAACAGCGCGCCACGTCGCCAACGTGCAGGCATGGGTGACCAACGAATTCGAGCACGACGGTGTCCGCCAATCGGCGGCTGTCCTGCGCAGGCTGATGACCTTGGTCAGGGAGCAGAGCGGCCCCCTCGCCCCCTGAGGCTCGAACGGTTCATTGCTCTCGTCGCATCAGGACATGCTGATCGCCACCGGCCGATCCAGGTCGCGGGCGATATATTCCTGGATCTGGCGAACGATCTGCCCGGCGTGGGCGATCGCCAGGCGGTCGGCCCGCTCGACGTCACCGGCCTCGATCGCGGCGATGATCTCCTCGTGTTCGTCGACATACTGGCGCGGCAGACGGTCGTCGAATGTCGAGTAGTAAAGGCGCAGGATGCGGCGGCCCTCGTCGAGCAGCCTGGCGAAGAAGGCGGTGTAATAGGAATTGCCGGCAAGTTCGGCAATCGCGACGTGAAATTCGCGGTTCGCCTCGATCATCGCATAGGCATCGCGCGCGGCAACGGCATCGGCGAAGTCCTTCTGATGCCGGCGGACGGTCTTCATGATGTCGCCGTTTCGCCGTTGCGCCGCGCCACGGGTCGTCACCCGGTACATCAGCGTCAACGCTTCGAAATAGGTGGGCAGGCTTGCGAAATCGATTGTCGCAACGATCGTGTTCCTGTTCGGGAGCGTCGTGACGAGCCCGTCGGCGGCGAGTCGCAACAGCGCCTCGCGAATGGGAGTCCGCGACATCCGGAAACGTTCCGACAGGCGCACCTCGTCGAGCGGACTGCCGGGTTCCAGCGCCATCGACAGGATTTCCCGCCTGAGCGTCACATAGACGCTCTGCGTGCCAGAGCCGCGCACCCGCACATTTTCCGCGTCGTTCCGCATTCGTCCGCCCTCTTTCGTTAGAGCCTTGTATTTCGTTTCGGCCGATTCCCGCAATGTCGGTCTTCGGGGGCCTCAAATTTGTAAGCTCACATCATTGAATCTTGTCGACAGTTTGTATATAAGGCAACTAATTTCAACGAGGCTCGATCAATGACCACAGGATGGAAGGGCGTATTTCCCGCCGTAACGACACAGTTCAACGAAGATCTTTCCGTTGATTTGCCCTCGACCCAGCGCGTCCAGGACGCGCTTGTAAACGATGGCGTCAATGGACTGATCGTCATGGGCACATGTGGCGAGAACAACTCGCTGGACCCCGAGGAGAAGCGCACGATCTTGAAAGCTGCCGTCGAGGTCGTCAACGGCCGCGTTCCCGTGGTGACGGGCGTGTCCGAATTCGACACGCGCCGTGCCGTCGCCTATGCTCGCGACGCCGAAAAGCTCGGCGCCGACGGACTTATGCTGCTGCCGGCCATGGTTTATGTGCCGAAGCCCGAAGAGCTGATTGCACATTTCCGCACCGTCGCCGAAGCGACCTCGCTGCCGATCATGCTGTACAACAACCCGCCGGCATACCGCGTCAATATCGGCGCCGATGTGCTGAAGGTGCTTGCCGACGTGCCGAACATCAAGGCGGTCAAGGAAAGTGCGCCGGATCCGCGCCGCTTCACCGATCTCATCAATGAATTCGGCGATCGTTTCGATATCTTCGCAGGTCTCGACGACGTAGCGCTTGAAGGCCTGATGCTCGGCGCCAAGGGCTGGGTCTCGGGCTTGACCAGCGCCTTCCCGGAGGAATCCGTGCAGCTCGTTGCCGCCGCCGAACGCGGCGACTGGGAAGAGGCCCGCAAGATCTATCGCTGGTTCATGCCGCTTCTGCACCTCGATGCCGAACACGATCTCGTGCAGTCGATCAAGCTTGCCGAGCAGATCATGGGCCGCGGCTCCGAGCGCGTCCGCCTGCCGCGCCTGCCGCTTTCGGGTGCCCGCCGCGCCGAAGTCACCGCCATGGTCGAGAAGGCCGCTGCCACGCGTCCTTCGAAGATCCGCCAGGCTGCCTGATCAACGAGGCCGGCGACCCCGCGGTTGCCGGCCTTTCCGTGTTTGCAGTTCAGGCAAGCGCCAGCGACCGGCCGGTCGCCGGATCGAACAGATGCATCTGGTTCATGTTGAACGAGAGCGGCACAGTCGACATCGGCCTGGGCCCGCTCTCGGGATCGATGCAGGCGCAAAGACTTGTCTCGCCGATGCCGAAATAGACCATGGTCTCCGGCCCGAGTGGCTCCACAAGATCAATCTTAGCTTCGATGTCGGCATAACCAGGACGGGCCTGGCGGTCGGTGATCGATTCCGGCCTGATCCCGAACACGACTGATTTGCCGACATGGCTGGCATAGTCGCCGGCGCGCGCCTCAGGCACCGGAAGCTCGCTACCGTCAGTCAGTTTGACGACGAGACCCTTCTCTCCTGATAGCAGCGTCGCGGACAGGAAATTCATCGACGGTGAGCCAATGAAGCCGGCGACGAACTGGCTGACGGGCCGATGATAGAGCGCCTGCGGCGGTCCCGCCTGTTCGATGATGCCACCATTCATCACCACGACACGATCCGCCATGGTCATCGCCTCGACCTGGTCGTGTGTGACGTAGACGGTCGTCGTCGGCAACAGCTGGTGCAGCCGCTTGATCTCCGTGCGCATCTGCACGCGAAGCTTGGCATCGAGGTTAGACAGCGGCTCGTCGAAGAGAAAGACTTTCGGGTTCCGCACGATCGCACGCCCCATCGCGACGCGCTGGCGCTGGCCGCCCGAAAGCTGGCCCGGGCGCCGGCCGAGCAGCTCGCTGATATGCAGGGTTTCCGCCGCCCTGATGATACGCGCGTCGATCTCGCTCTTGGCGAGCTTCTGCTGCTCCAGGCAGAACGAAATATTCTCCCGCACCGTCATGTGCGGATAGAGCGCGTAGTTCTGAAAGACCATGGCGATATCGCGTTTGCCCGGGCCGAGCCGGTTGACGACCTGGTCGCCGATCACGATCTCACCGCCGGTAATGTGTTCGAGACCCGCAATCATGCGCAATGTCGTCGATTTTCCGCATCCCGACGGGCCCACGAAAACGACGAATTCATTGTCTTCGATGTCAAGGCTGATGCCGCGCACGGCCTCGTAGATGCCATAGGATTTGACGATGCTCTTGAGTTCCAGCCGTGCCATGGTTTTCTCCTAGACCTCCTGCAACCAGATCGCCATCGCTCCGGGCTCGCGATTGGCCCAGAGGTGATAGGGGATCGCCGTGAAGGGCCGCTCCTTTAGCGAGGGAGGCGCGGTGCGATAGAGCACATTCTGCCAATCGGCTATATCGGCTTCGAGCGCAGTGCCTTCGAGGACGGTCGCTCCGCCGAGAAGCGCGGCATCGTAACGGGCAGAAATTTCCTCAGATGCCGGCAGGCGGAGCCGCTGCGGCTCGCCGCCGAGGTCGGTCTCCTCGATGCAATAGACGACAGGCCCGCGCCGCAGTGCGACGCGTCCGCCGTCTTCGGAGACGGCAGGATGCGCGTAGATGCGCTCGACCGGCATCGAGAAGCCGATGCGGACCTCGTCACCATTGCGCCATTCCCTTGATATTGCGGCATAACCCTTCGTCACGCATTGATCGAGATCGACGGCAGCACCGTTGACCGAGACCTGCGCCTGCCTGCACCATCCGGGGATGCGAAGACGAAGCTGAAACCGGCTTGGCCGCTCGACGGCCAACCGCAGGCTGATGTCGCCATCCCAGGGATATTGCGTCTCCTGGATCAGGCGCACGAAGCTGTCGCCGACTGTCAGCTCGGCGGAATTGGTGCCGTAGAGATGGACGGCGAGCTCATGATCACCCGTGGAATAGAAATATTGGCCGAGCGACGTGATGAAACGGGCAATGTTGGTCGGGCAGCAGGGGCAGTAATGCCATTTCCACCGGCGGTGCTGCCCGTGGCTTTCAAGGACGTTCTCATAGAAATAATGCTCGCCGTCGCGCGAGATGCCGGAAAGCGCGCCGTTGTAGAGCACCGTTTCCAGCCTGTCGGTGAACTTGCTATCGAGATCGACCTGCGCCATGCGATGGCTCCAGAAGCCGAGCGCGACGGCTGCGCATGTCTCGGCATAGGCTGTCTCGTTCGGCAGGTCGAATTCCCGGGTAAACCCTTCATTGGATGCCGACGGGCCAAGGCCGCCGGTCACGTAGAGCTGGCGGCTGACCAGATTGTCGAAAAGCCGGTCGCAGGCTTCCTTCAATGTCGGATCGTCATTTTCATGGGAGAGATCCGCCATCGCAGAAAACAGGTACATGGCGCGGACCGCATGGCCGACGACCTGGTGCTGGTCGCGCACCGGCATATGGGCCTGGCTATAGGCATATGTCTTGTAGACGTAATCATCAGGGCTCTCGCCGCGCTTGCGAGCCTCCTCGTCGTAATATGAGGGCATCCGGCCACGTTCGTCGACGAAGTAGGTCGCAAGCTTCAGATGCCGCGGATCGCGCGTCACGCGATAGAGCTTGACCAGCGCCAGCTCGATTTCCTCATGGGCATCGTAACCTCTGAGCTTTCCGGGCTCCGCGCCGAAGGTGGCGATGATATGGTCGACGGCGCGGATCATTACATCGAGGAAACGACGCTTTCCCGTCGCCTCGTAGTAGGCGACAGCGCCTTCCAGCAGGTGGCCCATCGAATACATCTCGTGCAGGTCGCGCAGGTTGGTCCAGCGCCTGTCCGGCGCGCGGCGAATGAACCAGCTGTTGAGGTAGCCATCCGCCATCTGCCCTTTTTCGAGCTTTGCGACGATATCATCGATCTTCGTTTCGAGCGCAGCATTCGGGTGAGCCTTCAGCGTGTAACTTGCGGCCTCGATCCATTTACCGAAATCGGAATCGAAGAAATGCTGCATCGACAGTCCGCTCGGCTGGATCGGGCGCACCAGCGGCCCGGCCGGCTTGTCAAAATCGAGCACCTCGAGGAAGCCCTCTTCTTCCAGCCGCTTGTGCTGCGTCGGGATGGTGACGTTGCGGACCGTCTCCGTCCAGCTCTGCCAGAAACCGCCATGGAATACGACGCTGGAATGGTCGGCGGGCCTGTATCGCTGCCGTCCCGCAGCGCGTGCCGGTTGAAAACGAGGTGAGCTGGTCATGAGGACTCCTGAGCGGAACGAGCGCCGTTACTTCACGGCGCCGGCCGTTAGGCCGCGCACGTAATATCGTTGCAAGAGAAGGAAAAGCAGGATGCACGGGACCATGGTCACGGCTATGCCGGCCTGAAGTGCGCCCCAGTCGATGATGCCGTAGATGCCCGACGAAACATTCACCAGCATGATCGGCAGCGTGAACTTGTTCTGGTCGGACAGAAAGATGAGGGCGGCGAGGAATTCGTTCCAGGAATTCAGGAAGGCGAACATCGCAACGGTGGCAACACCGGGAAGCGCGATCGGCAGCATGATCCGGCGCAGGATCGTCGCCTGCGACGCGCCATCTATCCGCGCCGCTTCAATCAGCGCCTTCGGCACCGCATCGAAGGCGTTGCGCATCATGAAAACGGAAAAGGGAAGCTGGAAGGTCACATAGATCAGCACCAGGCCGAAAAGGCTATTTTGCAGCCGGAAGACTTTCAGGATCAGGAAAAGCGGCGTCAGGATCGACTGGAACGGGATCATCATCGTCGCCATGATCAGCACGAAGAGCAGTGACTGACCGGGAAAACGGAATTTCGAAAAGCCGTATCCCGCCGGCACCGAGACGAGCACCGTCAGGATCACCGTTCCGGCAGCGATCAGCACCGAATTGCCGGCATAGACGTACCAGCCGGCGCCGACATGTTCGAGACGGCGGTAGTTTTCGAGCGAGAAGGCTTTCGAGAAGAGCGCTGCCGGATCGGCAAGTGCTGCGGCCGCGGGCTTGAAGGAATTGGCAAAGGACCAGACGATCGGCATCACGAAGAAGACGGCAAAGACGCATGCCGTCAGAACGAAGGCGAGATAACCGAGCCGCTCGCTCGCCGGCTTCGCTGCGAGCTTGTGGTTGAGCCGTTCCATCAACCCTCCTCCGGCCGCTGGCGCAGCAGGACGAACTGTATCGCACTGATCGCCACCAGCACGACGAGCAGGGCAAAGGAGATCGCCGAGCCATAACCGAGACGGTAGGATGAGAACGAGGCGAGATAGATCGAGAAGACCGCGGAGATCGTGCTGTTCTCGGGGCCGCCCTGGGTGATGATGAAGAACTGGTCGAAGGCCAGCATCGATGAGGTGACGTTGAGGACAAGCGCCAGGACGACCGAATTCCTCATCAAAGGCAGCGTGATGCGGCGAAACCGGCTCCAGACGCTGGCGCCGTCGATCCTGGCCGCTTCGATGACATCGTTCGAGATGCCCTGAAGGCCGGTCAGAAGGATGATCATCGTGAAGCCCGCTGTTTTCCAGACGACCATCAGGATGACGACGCCGAGTGCCGGCCAGAAACTTTCGAGCGGCCTCGGCGCGCTGTCGATGATGCCCGCTCCGCGCAGCAGCTGCGCAAAGACACCGCTATCGGGATTGAGCAGCCACATCCACAATGTCGAGGCCGCCCCGAAGCCGATGACGACGGGCATGAAATAGATCGTGCGGAAAAAGCCGGCGATCCGCAGCGGCCGGTCGACGAGCAGCGCCAGAGGAAAGGCCACCAGGAAGATCGCAGCCGTGACCAGCACCGTGTAGAGCAGCGTGAAACCCAGGGAATGCCAGAGCTGGGTATCGCCGATCAGCTCGGCATAGTTGGAAAGGCCGATGAATTTGGTCCGGCCGAGAAGCGGCCAGTTGTAGAAGCTCATCCAGACCGTCATGACAAGCGGCACGAGGAAAAGCACGACGATGAACAGCAGGCCCGGCAGGATGAAGGCAAGGCCAAGCCAACCCTTTGGCTCCGGTTCTCCGGTCGCGACTGCGCGCCTCCGGCTGCGAAGTGTCGAGGATATCACCGCAACTCCTCCTTCCGCTTGAAAGTCGAGATGTGAAAGGGACGGCAGGGCATCCGCGGACACCCTGCCGAAACGTGTCAGCTTAGTTCGGATTGGTGCGTTCGAGGATACGGGTGAAGTCGGCCTGCGTCTTGGCGATCGTTCCGTCGACGTCGTCACCGAAGATCGTGCCCTGGATCAGATTGAGGAAGGGCCCGGTGCGGCTGACGAAGAGTTCGTCGGACGAAAATGTGTAGGGCGTGCGCGCCTTGGCGAGGATATTGTAGGCGACGAGATTGCGCTGGTCGAACTTCGCATAGGCTTCCGCTGCGAGGTCGGTGCGCGACGGCATCCCCGATTCCTGGGTGATGTAGACCTGCTGCTCGGGCTGCATGTAGAAATTGACGAAGTCGAGCGCGACTTTCTTCTTCTCTTCGCTGATGCCCTTGATCAGGGAAAGCGTATCACCGCCGGCAAAGCTCGATTCACCGCCCTTCGGCCCGGGGATCGGTGCGACGGCGAATTTCACGTCGGGATATTTGCTGGTCAGCAGATTGACGATGTAGGAGCCGGTCATCAGGATGCCGACCTTGCCCGAGGCGAAGGCCTCGACGGCATTGTTGCCGTTGCCGGAACGCGAGGTCGGATGGATCGCACCGGCCTTCCACATATCGCGATAGGCAGCGATGGTCTCACGCAGCGCCGGCGTATCGACCGTGGCGCTGCGGCCGTCATCGCTCAGCACATCGGCATTGGCGGCCCACAGATGCGGCAGGAAGTCGTAGATCAGCCAGCTTCCCGAATTGGCGACGAAATAGAAGCCATAGGTCTCGTTGCCGAGCGCGGCGATCTTCTTAGCGTCGGCGGCAATCTCCTCCATCGATGCCGGCGCCTTGTTCGGATCAAGGCCGGCCTTGGTGAACAGATCGGTATTATAAGCAATGATCGAGGCATCCGGCAGGGCCGGCACGCCGTAGATCTTGCCGTCATAGGTGGCAAGACGGATGTGCGACGGGCTCATGGCCGCGGAATACGGCAGGCCCTTCACGAAGTCGGAGATATCCTCGAGACCGTCCGCGGCGGCAAAGGTCGGGAGATATATCAGGTCGAGCACGGCACCGTCAGGAGCCGCGCTGCCGGCAATCGCCGCACCCAGTTTCGGCACCATCTGCTCGGCCGTGATCTGGGTGACATTGACCTTGTCGGAGTGCGAGGCGTTGTATTTGTCGGCCAACCCCTGAAGGACGGCGCCGGACGACGTGCGCACCCATAGGGTGATTTCTTCGGCGCTGGCGAGAGAAGAGCTTGCCAGCAGTGCAAGAGCGGTGATCGTCGTTTTCAGTCGAAGCATGCTTGTTCCCCTTTTTCTCGTTCAGGCCCAAGGCCATCGGACGAAATGAACGTTAGATCAGAAATTTTTTGATGTCGACAGTCTGTGTGCATAAATCTGATGTGCGGTTGATAAAACCTTTTAACAGCTCATTCTTTTCTGCTAAAAGCTTTTATCATGGATCGAACACGAGGCAGATCTTGAAGAATACGGGCGATCGCAGACGGACGATTTATGACGTGGCAAAGGCTGCGGGCGTCAGCATTTCGACGGCGTCAAACGCACTGAACGGCACCGGCCGGACGAATGCCGAGACGCGCGAGCGGGTTCGGCGCGTGGCGGAGGAGATCGGATTTCGGCCTAATGCACTCGCTCGTGGGTTGCTGAGCAAGCGAAGCCATGCGATCGGCATGCTGACGAACGACACCTATGGGCGACTGACGCTGCCGATGGCGGCAGGGGTATCGGAGGTACTGGTCGATCACGGCGTCTCCGTCTTCCTCTGCGCCACCAACAATGATCCACGGCTCGCCCAGTTGCACCTGGAGGCGCTTCTCGACCGGCAGGTCGACGGCATCATATTCACCGCGACGCGCCTCGACCTCACGCCGCCAGTCCAGTTGTCCCGCCTGCCGATACCCGTCGTCTACGTCTTTGCCGAGGGGCCGGCTGACAGCGTCACCTTCTTTCCGGATGACGAACAGGGCGCCCGCCTCGCCGTCGATCACCTGAAAGAGCTCGGTCGATCGCGGATCCTCCACATCACCGGGCCGCGGGATTATCTGGCCGCTCGCATCCGTGCCCAATCCTATCTCGACGCCTGCGGCGACGGTGCCGAAGCGATGTTCGGCGACTGGTCGGAGGAATGGGGTCACGAAGCCGTTCAGACGGTGTTTGCCCGGCCCGGCGCAAAGCCCGACGCCATCTTCTGCGGCAGCGACGAGATCGCCCGCGGGGTCATCGACGCGCTGCGCGACCTTAATGTGGAGATTCCCACGGATGTCGCCGTGGTCGGCTTCGACAATTGGGAGGTCGTCGCACGGCAGACGCGACCGCCGCTGACCACCATCGACATGGAGTTGAAGGAACTGGGCCATCGCGCCGGCCTGGCAATCCTCGGCCTCTCCAAGGGTGAACCGGTCCCTGCCGGCATCACCAGATTGCCGTGCCGTCTGGTCGTGCGGCAGTCTTGCGGCAGCCCCCTTCAATCCGACTGAAAACGACGGCAACGAACAGAGACACCGCGGCGCCGTCGCTATTATCTATCCGTGGAATTGCCGGAACGGGTCAGGCTGTTGCGGCTGACCAGCGACGGTATCTGGAAAATATGCTCGGAAGCGGTGCGGCCTTCTATTCTGGAAATGAGGGCCCGGGTTGCGACCTGACCGAGTTCCCTGCCCGACTGATCGATGCTTGCGAGATTGACGAGGCCGAGTGCTGCGGTCGGGGAATTGTCGTATCCGATGACGGCCAGATCTTCGGGCACGCGCACGCCCATCTCCATAGCCAGGCTCAGAAGGGTGATCGCGTCGAGATCGCTCCAGCAGAATACGGCGCGCGGCCTGTCCTTCCTCGACAGGAATTTTCGCATCGTCTCTTCCCGCTTCGGCGAAGCAATGGGAATTTTGCCGATCGCTGGCGAGGAGCCGAGCCCGCCACGCTGCATCGCCCGGCGAAACCCGATCTCACGCTGGCGTACGACGGAGACCGCGTGCCCCTGGCGCTCGCCAAGGCTCAGCATTTCGATGTCGCGATAGCCGCAGGCAAGAAGCGCTTCGACGGCGATCTCCGCTCCGCGCTGATCGTCGGCATTGACGGTATCGAAGGCCGTAGCGCTGGCATCATGGTAACCGACCGCGACGATCGGTATCTGGACTGCGAACTTTGCGAGGATCTCCGAGGGCAGACGCGGCGCAACGAGGATAAGGCCGTCCATCTTGTAGTCGATCATCGATTCGATCAGCGACGTCTCCAGCTGCACGCGCGCATCGCTGACGCCGATCATCGCCTGGTAATGCGAAGGCGCCAGCACCCCGTTCACGCCGGCAATCACCTCCGGAAGGAAAGGATTGCGGATATCGATCAGGAGCACTCCGATGGTGAAACTCCGGCCACGCAGCCCTCTAGCTGCCCGCGAGGGGCGATATGCGAGTGCCTCGATGGCATCAGTCACCCTTGCGCGCAGCGCATCACTGACGCCGTAGGCATTTCGCATCACCTTGGAAACCGCTGCGACCGATACGCCTGCGTGAGTTGCCACCGTCCGGATCGTCACGCGATCGTTTCGTTGCAGCTTTTGTTTTTCTTCGATTGACATGAAATCTCTGGCTTGCTGCGGATCGTCGACATCGCCCGCAGAACCACCATGGCAGACTGGCAACGAAAATTCTATTGCGCTTCCGAAGAAAATGTAGAACGTTATATGGAGAACGTTCTACAACTCGTCGGGAGGACTTGATGAACTTTCAGCCGGCAGCCATCAGCGGCAACCTCGTTTCGCGTGCCTGGTCCGGGGATATGATCGCGCCACTATCGGATGGCGGTCAGGGAACGGCCGCAAGCTTCGTCTCCAAGACTTTCGAACATGATGGCGCCAAGCTTCCCGTCGAGCTCTTTATATCAGCACTTGGCCTCTACCGCTGCTTCATCAACGGCGTTCGCGTCGGTGACGACCTGTTGACCCCAGGTTGGACGAACTACGACGATCGCCTTGCCTATCAGCGATACGACGTCTCCAACCTGCTCAAGCCGGGTCTCAACCGGATCGAGATCTGGCTTGCCGACGGATGGTATCGGTCGCCTTTGATGTGGGGCGCCCAGGCGATCCCGAATTGCTGGGGCGACAGGATCGGCGCTATTGCGGATCTGATCGGACCGGATGGCACTGTTCTTTCCACCGACACCTCATGGCGAAGCGGCCTTCTGCCGATCCTGAAATCCGGAATCTACTTCGGCGAAATCTACGATGCCCGCCAGGAAAACTACTTGGAGAGCCATGGCACCGAGAGATTGCCCTTCGACAGGGCGCTGCTTGTCGCGCACGAAACGGCTGCGGTGCGCGAGTTGCCGCCACTTGCCGCTGTCGAAAGCTGGACCGACGATGAGGACAGGACCGTCTACGATTTCGGCCAGAATGCCGGCGGCTATGTCAGATACAAGGTGCGCGGCGCTGCCGGCGCCGAAGTCCGGGTGGAGCATTCGGAGGTACTCGGCCCCGATCGTCATTTTGACAATCGCAACTATCGCACGGCCGAGGCACATACCGTCTACACGCTGCGGGGAGACGGCGATGAGACCTTCGCACCGCATTTCACCTTCCACGGCTTCCGTTATGCCCGGGTGACGATCAAGGGCGATGCGAAGATCCTCGCAATCGCGTCCATCCCGATCTCGTCGGTGCCTGAGCCCGCCGCCGGTTTCACCTCCGGCAATGCGCTGGTCAATCGCCTCGTCGAGAATACCATCTGGTCGCAGCGTGCAAATTTCGTCGAAGTACCAACCGATTGCCCGCAGCGCGATGAACGCTTGGGCTGGACGGGCGACGCCCAGGTATTTGCCGCAACCGCATGCTGGCTGAGCGACAGCCAATCGTTTCTCAGGAAGTATCTGCGCGATGTGATGGCTGATCAGCGCGAGGATGGCGCCGTCTCGCACTTTTCACCGGATCCGACCCGCTTGCATCCGGCCAATTTCCCGGGCTATGCCGGCTCGACCGGCTGGGGCGACGCGATCATCGTCATCCCCTGGGTACTCTACACCCATTACGGCGACCGGGCCGTCCTGTCGGAGTGCCTGGATTCCATGGTGCGCTGGGTCGATTTCGTCTGGTCGATCTCGGATGGTCCGCTTGTGCGTCCGCCCTCGCGTTGGGGCGACCGCGGCTTCACCTTCGGCGACTGGCTGCAGCCGGTCGGCGACAATCGAAAACCTCGCCCGACGATTGCTGACGACTGCGCGGCCACGCTTTACCACTTCATCTCGACCGACCTTCTGGCAAAGATCGCAGCCACCCTCGGCGAGCATGCGCTTGAAGAGAAGATGAACCAGCGCGCAAACGAGATCCGGCGGACATTCGCCAACGAGTTCATCACGCCGGCAGGACGGCTCGCACACAACGACCAGACGTCCTATGCCCTGGCCTTCCTCCACGACCTGATACCGGCGGAGCACACGCAAGCCGCACAGCAGCATTTCCGGCAGGTGATCATCGATGCAGACTACAAGATCGGCACCGGTTTCATCGGCACGCCCGCCCTGCTGCCGGCGCTGACGAAGCTCGGCATGGACGATCTGGCCGAAAAGGTCTTCCTGCAGGAGGATGTGCCGGGCTGGCTCTACCAGGTGTCAAAAGGGGCGACGACGATCTGGGAGCGCTGGGATTCCATGGCGCCTGACGGCACCATCTACGAACCTGATATGAACAGCTACAACCACTATGCCTATGGCGCGGTCTGCCAGTGGCTGTTCGAGAGCGTCGCCGGAATTTCGCCGAGCCCAAGCGCCCCCGGATTTGCCGAGGTGATTGTCGATCCGGCGCCGATTCCGTCCCTTTCGCCGGTTTCGGCCTATCATGATATCAGCCAGGGACGCATCGAGGCCGGCTGGCAGTGCGACGGCAACAAGGTCACCTATGTGCTGACCCTTCCGGAGGGCTGCATCGGCCGGTTCCGGCCCGGAAAACGGCATCAAAACCCGTCGCTCGACGGAGAGCCTGTCGTCGAGGAAGCCAGTCTTCCCTCCGGGACGCACCAGCTGGTCTTTTCCCTACCCAATTCTTGAGGAGCATACACGTCACACCGTTCAGAGGAGGAACGTCATGACACATCGGATAAAACTCATTCTTGCGGGCGCGTCCGCGCTTTTGGCACTGGTCGCGGCTGGCCCGTCGCATGCAGACACCACGCTGTCATTCCTGATCGACAACAACCCGGACACCGTCGCGGCAGCCGAGGCACTCGTTGCCGCCTATCAGGCAAAGGCACCCGACGTGACGATCGAAATCGAGCCGCGAGCCGGTGGCGGCGAAGGCGACAACATCATCAAGACGCGCCTGGCGACGGGGGAGATGTCCGATGTGTTTCTCTACAATTCCGGCTCGCTGCTACAGGCGCTGAAGCCGACACAGACGCTTGTCGATCTGAGCGGACTGTCGTCGCAAGCGAAAGTCGACGAAAGTTTCAAATCGGTCGTCCGTGCCGATGGCAAGATCTATGGCGTTCCCTTCGGCACGGCGATGGCGGGAGGGATCCTCTACAACAGGAAAATCTACCAGGACCTCGGCCTCTCCGTCCCGAAGACATGGGCGGACTTCATGGCGAACAACGCGAAGGTCAAAGCATCAGGAAAAGTCGCCGTGGCGCAGACCTATCGCGATACCTGGACCTCGCAGCTGTTCGTTCTGGCTGACTATTACAATCTGCACGCGGCCGTGCCGAACTTCGCCGCAGACTATACCGCCAACAAGGCAAAATACGCAGAGACGCCTGCAGCCCTGAAGGGCTTCGAACGGCTGAAGGACGTTCACGACGCCGGTCTGATGAACGAAGATTTTGGCGCGGCAAGCTACGATGATGGCCTGAGAATGGTGGCAACCGGCGAGGCAGCGCATTATCCGATGCTGAGCTTCGCGGTCGGCGCGCTCAAACAGAATTATCCCGAAAACCTCAACGATGTCGGCTTTTTCGCGCAGCCAAGCGACGACGCCGCAACCAACGGCTTGACGGTCTGGATGCCGCCAGCCCTCTACATTCCCGTGACCAGCCAGCACGCCGAGGAAGCGCGGAAATTCGTCGATTTCGCCGGAAGCGTCGAGGCCTGCAAGATCATGGTGGAAACCAATGCCGTTCAGGGACCTTCCCTGATCAACGGCTGCGACCTGCCAGCTAGCGTACCGCCTGCGATAAAGGACATGCTCCCCTATTTCGAGGCCAAGGACAAAACGACCCCGGCGCTGGAATTCGTGTCGCCGATCAAGGGACCGGCTCTTGAGCAGATCACCGTCGAAGTCGGCTCCGGCATTCGCCAGCCGGCCGACGCGGCAAAGCTCTATGACGATGATGTGCGCAAGCAGGCCAAGCAGCTCGGTCTTCCCAACTGGTAGCGGTCTTTCGGGTCAATTAACCTCGCTCCTAAAGGGGCGAGGCTCCACCCGATCGAAGAGGTAGTCATGACCGAGACACGCCCCCGCTCGCGCAAATCGCCCTACCCGCTGTGGTTTTTCATTCCGGCCGCAATCATCTACGGCGTGCTGTTTCTGGTTCCCACGGTATCCTCTCTCTGGTTCAGCCTCACACGCTGGGATCTTTCGACCGCCGAATTCATCGGGCTCGAAAACTTTCAGCAGTTCTTTTCCGAACCATTCCTGGTCAAGGGACTGGTCAACACGCTGATCTATGCCGTGACGACATGCGGCCTGAAGACGGTCTGCGGGTTGCTGCTTGCCGTGCTGCTGACCAGCAATATCTTCGCCCGCGGCTTCCTGCGCACGCTGGTCTTCTTTCCCGTCCTGGTCTCGACGATCGGCATCGGCATCACCTTCACCGTGATGATGCATCCGACCAAGGGCATCATCAATGTCACGCTCGAGACGCTCGGCATTCCCGGCCCAGGATGGCTCACCAATCCGGCGCTGGCGCTTTTTTCGGTGGCTTTGGTCGATGTCTGGAAGGGTGTCGGCCTTGCAACCCTGATCTTCATCGCCGGGCTTGCCGCGATCAGCCCCGATTATTATGAGGCCGCGAGGATCGACGGCGCCACGCGTCTCCAGCAATTTTTCCGGATCACCCTACCGCTCGTGCGTCCCGCCACCGTCATCGTGGTGACATTGTCGTTGATCGGCGGGCTTCGATCCTTCGATCTGATATGGGCCATGACCCGCGGCGGGCCCGGTTTCTCCTCCGATGTGATCGCCTCGGTCATCTATAAGCAGTACCAGGCGGGTTTCTACGGCCTGTCGACGGCCGGAAACGTCATCCTGTTCGCGCTGATCGCCATAATCATCCTGCCATTCACCCTGTGGTTCAACCGGCGCGAGGTCGAGGAATGAGAAGCGTCCGCCCTTACGTGACCGGCGCGATAGCCCTTGCGGTGACGGCCGTCATCTTCGTGATGCCCTTCGTTTTCGTCGCTCTCCAGGCGGTCAAATCGAAATCCGAAGCCTCTCGCCTCGATTTCGAATTGCCCGAACATTGGCTGTTCTGGGATAATCTGGCCGCCGTGTTCAAGGCGCGCGACTACCAGCTCGCGCTCGCCTATTTCAACTCCACGCTGATCACCGTGGTCTCCGTCACGATCCTGATCCTGCTGTCGGCAATGGTCGGATATGTGATGCAGCGCCGCAAGACCGTCTGGAACAAGGTGGCCTCCATTGCCCTGTTCATGGGTCTGATGATGCCGCCGGCTGTCGTGCCCACCATCGGCCTCTTGCAGGAGATCGGTCTCTTCAAGACCATGACCGGGATGATTCTGATCCAGGTCGCCTATAATCTCTCGTTCTCGACATTGCTCTACCGGTCATTCATTTCGACCATACCGCGTGACCTCGACGAGGCGGCGCTGATCGATGGCGCCAAGCCCCGACAGATTTTCTTCAGAGTAATCCTGCCGTTGCTGAAGCCGGTGACCGTCACCAACATCGTCGTCCAGTCGATCGCGATCTTCAACGATTTTACCAACCCGCTCTACTACCTTCCCGGCAAGGAGAACGTAACCGTGCAGCTGACGCTCTATAATTTCCAGAGCATGTATACGAGCCAGTACAATCTCCTCTTCATGAATATCCTCCTCGTGACGATCCCGCCGCTGATCGTCTTCATCTTCTTCAACCGGCAGATCGTCGCCGGCATGACGGCCGGCGCAGTAAAAGGGTAACCGAATGGCTGAGCTCACTCTCAAGCAAGTTCGCAAGAGCTTTGGCGCCCTTGAAGTCATCAAGGGAATCGATCTGGAGGTTGCCTCCGGCGAGTTCGTCGTTTTCGTCGGCCCGTCGGGATGCGGAAAGTCGACGCTGCTGCGGATCATCGCCGGCTTGGAGGAAACGACATCAGGCACGCTGACCATCGGCGGCAAGGAGGTGACCTATGCCGAACCCTCCGAGCGCGGTATTGCCATGGTGTTCCAGAGCTACGCGCTCTACCCGCATATGACCGTGGCCGAGAATATCGGCTTCGGCCTTTCACTCGCCCGCCGCCCAAAGGCCGAAATCGCCGCCAAGGTCGCGGCGACGGCCGAAACGCTGCAGCTCACCCAGCTGCTGGAGAGAAAGCCGAAAGCACTCTCCGGCGGCCAGAGGCAGCGCGTTGCCATCGGCCGCGCGATTATCCGCGATCCCAAGGTCTTCCTGTTCGACGAGCCGCTCTCCAATCTCGACGCTTCGCTCAGAGCCCAGATGCGTCTTGAGATCGCCGATCTGCACGCCCGCCTGAAATCGACGATGATCTACGTTACCCACGACCAGGTCGAAGCCATGACGATGGCAGACAAGATCGTCGTCCTGAACGGCGGTGCGGTCGAGCAGATCGGCAGTCCGATGGAACTCTACCGCAATCCCGCGACACCCTTCGTCGCCGGCTTCATCGGCAGCCCGAAGATGAACCTCTATGGCGGCGAGACCGCGCGGCGAATGAACTGCGCAACCTACGGCATTCGCCCGGAACATATCAGGCTTTCGGAAGGTGCCGGGCAGTGGAAGGGCAGGATCCGGCATCTCGAGCGGCTTGGCGCGGACGCGATCCTCTACCTCGACGTCCCCGAACTCGGTGAGATGGTGGTGCGCGCCGAAGGCGAGACGCCATTTGCGCCTGGAATGACAGTCTGGGCAAATCCGGTCGAAGGAGCGGAACATCGGTTCTGAGGCTAACGCCTGCCCGCCGTCTCGCTCATGAGCCTGCGGAATTTCAGGCGAGAAGACGCGCGGGTTGGCCTTGGCGGATTACCAGCTCGACCGCCTGCTTGTCGAAAGATACGAAGCTCTCGCCGCCAAGCCATGCTCCTTCATGGGCGATCACGCCATCTGCAAAATCGCCACCCGCCTCCAGCATGGCCAGTCCTGCTTCGACCGCAGGACGGTTCATTGCTACATTGCCCGCGTTGAGCAGGTCGTGGATCGTCTGTGAAACATCTTCCTTTGATAGCCTGGCTCCTCGACGCAGTATCCAGACCAGTTCACATAAGCTCGGCAGGGAAACCGCGATCAGTGATGCTTCCCTGAGGAGCTTTGCCGCTGCCCTTCCCTGCTCGGCGTCATCCTGCAAGACGGCTCGAGCAAGAATGTTGGTATCGACTGAAACTTTCATTCCTCGCCGGCCCAGCCCGAAGCCGCGATTTCGTTCATCTCTTCGATGGTCAACGGCTTTTTCATCTTGCCAGCATGCCGACCGATAAAATCGTCGATTGTCCCCGCTGGACGAGCAGCCCTTACCCGCAGCTCGCCCCCAGGCAGCTTGTCGAATTCGATCCGCTCCCCCGGTTTGACCCCAAGATGCGTCAGCAAATCCCGTCTCAGCGTGATTTGCCCTTTCATTGTGACCGCAAGGGAAGCCATGGAAAATCTCCGAACTTTAAACCCATACAAAAGTAATGGAATTTTTCCTTACATTCAAGGTTCGAGTGATACGGACTTGCCTTCACCTGCCTAGTTCGTGTGGCTCACTCCCAACCGAAGAAAAAGTCGGGAAAAATTCGTCTGCCGCTCAAGCTCTCAATTGCGGTAATGCATCGCCGGCAAGCGATAAGAGCGGTTCGTAGTCGGCTTCGGAAAGCACTGAAAAATCAACGAGGCCGAGTGTGGCGCGCATGGCGGAGAGCGATGGCTCCTTGATCGCGGCGTCAAGCGCATTTCGCAGGAGAAGGATTCTGTCGTCCGATGCATCGCCTGAGGTGATGAATGGCAGGCCGGGGCCCTTGGGCGTTTCGGCGATGATGCGGACCGCTTGGAGATGGCCGGGATCGAAGCGGCGAATATTCGCATAAGTGACGCAATCGATGGAGGCACTCTCCGCCCTGCCCTCGGCAACGGCGGCGATGCTGCCGCGGTGGCTGCCGGTTTCGATAATCCGACCGAAGAAGCGGCCGCTGTCGGCAAGCGGAGCGACCGCCGCGCGAAAGAAATTGCTGCCGGAATTGCTGTCAGGACTATTGATCGCAGCCGTGGTGCCACGCAAATCCGCCAGCGAGCAAACGGGAGAATCCTTGCGGACGACAATGAAGCTGCGCATCAGCGGGCCGTCGCAGCCGGGATGACCATAAATCGGCGTCGCCACCAGGCGGGCCCCGCCACGCAGGCTCCTGGCAAAGGGATAGCCGCATGCCTGCGAGAGAAGAAGATCCGGCCTCAGCCAGGCTTCATCATAGGGAACCGCCTGATCGAGCTTTTCAGGCAAGCCCTTGAGGCCGGCATCCAAGAGATAATGCCGGAGGAACGACCAGAGCTCGGCTGTCGCATCCGCGAGCGGCTCCGATGTGACATACATGGCGATGCTGACGAGAGACATTCTGGTCCTTTGCGGCGAAGCGCAAGCATCGACCAAGTCAGGCAATGCCGCCGAGGCATACATATTTAAGCTCGGTGTATTCGTCCAATCCGTGCCTCGACCCTTCGCGACCGAGACCCGACATTTTCACGCCGCCGAACGGAGCCTCGGCCGTGGAGACAAGACCGGTATTGACGCCGACCATCCCATATTCGAGCGCTTCGGCGACGCGAAACACTCGCGACAGATCGCGGGCGTAAAAATACGAAGCAAGGCCGAACTCGGTGTCGTTTGCCTGTTCGATGACGTCCTGCTCGTCGCGGAAACGAAAAAGCGGGGCAAGCGGCCCGAAGGTTTCCTCGCGCGCGACCTGCATGCCGGCAGCGACATCGCGCAGGATTGTCGGCTCGAAGAAATGGCCGCCAAGCGCGTGGCGCTTGCCGCCTAAGACGATCCCGGCCCCCTTTGCAACGGCATCGCTGATATGGCTTTCGACCTTGGCGACGGCGTTGTCATCGATCAGCGGGCCAAGCACGACGTCGCGGTCGAGACCGTTGCCGACCTTCAAGCCCGAAACCGCCGCGGCGAGCTTGGCGGCAAACGCCTCGTAGACGCCGTCCTGGACATAAAGCCGGTTGGCGCAGACGCAGGTCTGGCCGTTGTTGCGGAACTTGGCGATGAGCGCGCCTTCGACGGCAGCGTCGAGATCGGCATCGTCGAACACGATGAAGGGTGCATTGCCGCCAAGCTCGAGGCCGAGCTTTTTGATTGTCGGCGCACATTGCCGGTAAAGCAGCTCGCCCGTCCGGGTGGAGCCCGTGAATGTCAGAACCCGAACGTCACGGCTTGCCGTCAGCGCCCCGCCAATTGCCGCTGCGTCACCCGTAACGATGTTGAGAAGCCCCGGCGGCAGGCCGGCACGCTCACCGAGAACGGCGATGGCGATGGCGGAGAATGGCGTCTGCAGCGCCGGCTTGAGAACGACGGCACAGCCGGCGGCAAGCGCAGGGCCAATCTTGCGGGTGATCATCGCGTTCGGAAAATTCCAGGGCGTGATCGCCGCCACTACGCCTGCCGGCTGGCGCAGGACGAGGATCCGCTTGTCGGCCTGATGTCCCGGGATGGTCTCGCCGTTGATGCGTCTCGCCTCTTCGGCGAACCATTCGATGAAGCTCGCACCATAGGTGATCTCCCTCTTGGCCTCGGCCAGGGGTTTTCCCTGTTCCAGCGTCAGGATCATCGCCAGATCGTCGCGGTTTTCGATCATCAGCCGATGCCAAGCCTTCAGAACGGCGGCGCGCTCCCCGGCGGTCTTCTTCGCCCAAAGCTTCTGGGCAATGACGGCGGCGCGGATGGCGTCCTCCGTTTCCGCGGCACCGAGATCAGGGACCACCCCCAGCGGTTCGCCTGTCGCCGGATTGCGGATCGTCGCCGCCTTGCGGCCTTCCGCTTCGATCCAGCGATCGGCAATGGGGCATGCCTGACGGAACAGCGAGGGATCATTGAGCTTCATATGACAACTTTCAACAGAACACGTGAGCGGCACCGGGATCGAAATCCAGATGGACTATATCTCCGCGGCTGAGCCCCGCGATAGCCTCATGACCGAACGGCAGGCGAACCGCCAGCGCCTCGCCTGTTGCCGTCTCGGTGGAGACATGAATATTGTTGCCGAGAAAGGTAATGTCGCTGACTGTTGCGGCAAGGCCCGCTCCCGCCGCTTGGGCGCGCGACAATCGAATGCGTTCAGGCCTCAGCATCAGGGCTGCCCTCGTCCCGGAGGTTCCTTTTCCATGCACCGGAATATGATTGAAGACGCTCCCGCCGCCAAGCGAAATGGTGGCCTGCCCATCGGAGGATGACAGCAGGTCGCATGCAATGAAGTCGCTGTCGCCGATGAATTCGGCAACGAAGCGGGTCCGCGGATTGGCGTAGAGTTCCGGCCCCGTGCCGATCTGGTCGATGACGCCTTTGGAAAAGACGGCGATGCGGTCGGAGAGCCGCAACGCCTCCTCCTGGTCGTGCGTGACATAGAGGATCGTCACTTCGGTCTGCTGGTGGATCCGACGTATCTCATGCTGGATTTCCTCGCGCAGCTTCTTGTCGAGCGCCGACAGCGGCTCGTCCATCAGAAGCACCGGCGGATCATAGGCAAGGGCTCTGGCAAGGGCGACGCGCTGCTGCTGGCCGCCGGACATTTGCGCCGGCTTGCGATCCTCGAAGCCTTCGAGCCTGACGAGGCGCAGCATCTCCTTCACCTTGCTAGCGACCTCGGCCTTGGACTTGCGCCGGACCTTCAGCGGGAATGCGATGTTTTCGCCTACCGTCAGGTGCGGAAACAGGGTGTAGCGCTGGAACACCATGCCGATGTTGCGCTTGTGCGACGGCGTGGCGAGCAGGGTCTTGCCCTCCAGCGTGATGTCGCCTTTCGTCGGAGTTTCAAAACCGGCCAGGATGTAGAGGGTCGTGCTTTTCCCGGATCCGGACGGTCCGAGAAAGGTCAGGAACTCCCCGCGCCGAACGTCGAGATTGACGTCGTGGACGGCAACCACCGGGCCGTATTCCTTGCGTATTCCGCGGATCTGAAGGAATGGTTCTTTCATTGTTTCAGTACCTTACGCACGACGGCAACCAGCGCCATCAAGATGATCGTCAAAAGGATGAGAAGGGTCGACGCCGCAGCGACAACCGGCGTCAGGTCTTGCCGCAGCGTCGCCCATACCTTTACCGGCAGCGTCTGCAGGGTCGGGCTGGACATGAAGATCGCCACCACCACCTCGTCCCAGGATGTCAGGAACGAGAAGACGGCCGCCGAAAACAGCCCATGGCTGATCGCAGGCAGGGTCACCCTGATCTTTGCTTCCAGAGGCGAGGCGCCGCACAGAACCGCCGCGTCCTCGATCGACTTGTCGAAGCCCTCCAGCGCACTTGAGATGGACAGGATCGAGAAGGGCAGCGCCAGAACGAGGTGCGAGATGACAAAGCCTACCAACGTGCCGCCAAGGCCGATCCTTAGAAAGAAGGCATAAAGGGCGACTGCAAGAACCACGACGGGAAGGATCATCGGCGTCAGGAACAGCGCTTTCAGCGCATCGCGGAACAAGAACGAACCGCGCACCAGCCCGAAGGAGGTCACGAGCCCGAGCAGCACCGACAGGATCGTCACGATGACCGCGATCTTGAAGCTCGTCCAGGCCGATTCCAGCCAGCGCGGATCGGCAAAGAGCTCGCTGTACCATTGAAACGTCCAGCCGGGCGGCGGAAAGATCAGCCACTGCGAGGAGCCGAAGGACAGGGCGGCGATAAAGACGATCGGCAGCAGCAGAAAGGCCGCAGTCAGAAGCGTTATCGTCAGCAGCATGTATTTCCACCAGCCGAGGCGGTCGAAATTGAGCAACATATCAACGCCCTCCCGGGTTCTGGTTGCCGACGAAGCGCAGCTGCACGGCATAGAGCGACAGGGTCACCACGAGGAGAACCAGCGCCGCAGCACCTCCCATGCCCCAGTTGACCAACGACTGCACGAATTGCGCGATCAGCTCTGCGAGCATCATGTTCGCGGTGCCGCCAAGAAGTGACGGCGTGACGAAATAACCAAGCGACATGACGAAGACCATGAGGGCACCGGCCGCCATGCCAGGCATGGCCAAGGGCAGCAGGACACGGGTCAGGCACTGCCACCGGTTGGCGCCGCAAAGTGCTGCCGCCTGCAGGGTCGACGGGTCGATCTTCTTGATCACGCCGTAGAGCGGCAGGATGATGAAGGGCAGCATGATATAGGTCATGCCGATCGTCACCCCGGTCAGGTTGTTGACGAGCGCCAAGGGCTTGTCGATCAGCCCC
Organism: Rhizobium sp. PRIMUS64; assembly: GCF_023006465.1. Lineage (NCBI taxonomy): Bacteria > Pseudomonadati > Pseudomonadota > Alphaproteobacteria > Hyphomicrobiales > Rhizobiaceae > Rhizobium > Rhizobium sp. PRIMUS64. The sequence goes on from NZ_JALBGX010000010.1 coordinate 57,983, forward strand.
ATTCCGATCAGCATCTTGTTGATCAGCCCCGTCCGCTGCAAAAGCACCATCCAGGCATAGGTGCGGGCAAGCAGGTTGGTCCACATCGACAGGAGCAGGATCGCAAAGATCACCGACGTCAGGCGGCCGGGCATGATCGCCAGTGCCCAGGCGACGGGAAATCCGATCAGCAGCGAAATCACCGTGACGAGACCGGAGACGATGAAGGTGTTGGCGAAAATCTTGAGATAGGTCACGGACCCGATCAGCTGGGCATAGTTTCCAAAGCCCGGAACCGGTTCCAGCACGCTGCGCAACAAGAGCACCGCCACCGGCGCGATGAAAAAGATCGCCACGAAGGCGAGAGCCGGAACGACTCCGCCAAAACCCGTTGCCCTGCGCGCCTTTGGCAGGGGCGCAATTGCGCCGGAGGCATCGCTATACGTCGACATGACAGTCCTTCCCACCCGCCAATTTCCACAGGCGCCGAGGTCCAACAAACGGGCACCGACGCTGCGGGAGGCACGGCGAACATTCGCCGTGCCTGATCATCTCAAGTTTCAGGCTATTTTGCCTGCCATGCGTACCATTTCTCGCCGATGGCATCGCGATTATCAGCCCAATAGTTCATGTCGGCATTCACCTGGCTTGCCGTCTGCTGATCCGGCAGGGTCTTGGCCGTCTCCGGATCCATCAGCTTGGCCGAGTCAACATTGATTGGTGCATATCCGGTGGCCTTTGCAAGGGCGGCCTGCGGTTCGGCCGAGGTCGCCATTGCAATGAACTTCATCGCGGCTTCCGCGTTCGGCGAACCCTTCGGCACGACGAGCGAATCCGCAGCGGTGATGTTCTGTTCCCATGAGGTCTCGGTCTTGATACCGCTCGCCGCAAGCGCGGTCATGCGGCCATTCCAGACACTGCCGAAGGGAGCCTCGGCGGATGCCAGAAGCTGCTGCGACTGTGCGCCGCCCGACCACCAGACGATATCCGATTTGATCGTATCGAGCTTCTTGAAGGCGCGGTCGAGATCAAGCGGATAGAGCTTGTCGGCAGCCACGCCGTCGGCAAGCAGCGCCGCTTCGATCACGCCGGGAGCCGACCATTTGTAAAATGTGCGCTTTCCCGGAAACTTTGCCGTGTCAAACAGGTCCGCCCATGTCTTTGGGCAGGCGCTGACGGCATCGGCATTGCAGCCGATCACGAAGGAATAATAGAAGCTGCCGACCGAATAATCGGTTACGAAGCGCGGATCGAGCTTGGATTTATCGATGACGGAGAAATCGAGTTTCTCGAGCTGGCCATTCTTGCCGGCCTGAGCGGCATAGTCGCCTTCGACGTCGACAACGTCCCAGGTGACCTGGCCAGCCTCGACCATCGCCTTGAGCTTGCCGTAATCCGTCGGCCCGTCCTGTACGACGGTGATGCCGGTCTTCTCGGTGAATGGGCTGGCCCATGCAGCCTTCTGCGCGTCCTGGGTCGTTCCTCCCCAGCTCGAGAAGACCATGTTGTCGGCGTGCGCCGGTCCGGACACAGCCACGAATGCGGCAACCGCCGCGAAAGCAAATGTTGTTTTCATGTTCCCTTATCCTTGTTCTGGTTTGTCCTGTATGCCTTATGCCGTCAGTGCGCCTCGCTCCTGGGAGAAAAGTTAGCTGGCTTCATAATCTTGTTTTCCGCCACCTCGATGAGATCGCGGATCTTGGGCAGGAAGGCCTGCCACCGGGGATCGGCCAAAAGCCTCTGGCGCCTCGCTTCCCGGTCGTCCAGGCTCGCAAAGGCCCAGATGTGGACGATTTCGTTGATCGTCCCGATCTCCGAAAAGAAGTAACCGACGAGCGTGCCGAGATGGCTCTTCTGGATCTCGATCCCCTCTTCCTCGACGACCTTGAGATATTGCGGGATCGTGCCGTTCTTCAGTCGATAGGTGCGGATCTCGTAAAACATCGGCGCTACCTCATCACGAAGGGATCGGGGATCGGATCGTCCGATGTCCTGAGCCAGATCGTCTTGGTGCGGGTATAGTCGAGCGCCGCGGCCATGCCGCCTTCCCTGCCATGGCCAGACAGGCCGAAACCGCCGAACGGCGCGATCGGTGATACCACGCGGTAGGTGTTGACCCAGACGATCCCGGCACGGAGCCCCTTCATCAGCCGGTGCGCCCGGGTGAGGTTCTGGGTGAAGACGCCGGAAGCCAGGCCATAACGGGTATCGTTGGCGAGCCGCAGCGCCTCGGCCTCCGTCTCGAACGACACGACGGACAGGACCGGTCCGAAGAATTCCTCGATCAGGGACGGCGAGGCGACATCGTCGCAATCGAGAATCGTCGGCGGGAAATAATAGCCGTCGCCGTCGATCTTGCTTCCGCCCGTGACGAGGCGGGCGCCGCTTTCAATCGACTTGGCGACGAGGGCGCCGATATTGTCCTGCTGGCGCTTGGTGGCAAGCGGGCCGACTTCTGTCGCCATATCGAGCGGAGCACCGATCCGGATCGCCTCCGCCTTCTCACGCAGCATGGCGACGAACTTGTCCTTGATGCTGCGTTCGACGATCAGCCGCGATCCGGCAACGCAGCTCTGCCCTGTCGCGGCGAAGATGCCCGCGACCTGAGCATTGGCAGCGCTCTCGAGATCCGCGTCGGCAAAGACGATGAATGGCGACTTGCCGCCAAGTTCAAGCGAGGTGGAGGCGAGGTTTTCGGCCGAGTTGCGAACGACGTGCCGGGCGGTTTCTGGACCGCCGGTAAAAGCGACGTGCGCGACCTTCGGATGGCGGCCGAGGGCGGCGCCGCAGGAGGCGCCGAAACCCGTGATGATGTTGACGACGCCGGCGGGAAAGCCTGCCTCGTGCACGAGCCGCGCAAATTCGAGAAGCGGCGCCGGCCCATCTTCCGAGGCCTTGACCACCATCGTGCAGCCGGCCGCAAGCGCCGGGCCGATCTTCACAGCCGACAGGAAGAGCTGGCTGTTCCACGGCACGACCATCGCAACGACGCCGATCGGCTCGCGGCGAAGCCAGACATCCATGTCGGGCTTGTCGATCGGCAGGTAGGCGCCTTCGATCTTGTCGGCGATACCGGCATAGTAGCGATAGTATTCGGCGACATAAGCGATCTGCGCCGATGTCTCGCGGATGATCTTGCCGGTGTCGCGTGTCTCCAGTTCTGCGAGGATCTGCGCGTTGGCGGCAACCAGGTCGGCCAGCTTGTAGAGCAGCTTGCCGCGTTGCGTGGCCGTCAGTTTCGGCCAGGCGCCTTCGCAAAGCGCCCTGTCGGCCGCGTTGACAGCCCGATCGACATCCCCTTCGCGCGCTTCGGGCATATCAGCCCAGACCGCGCCGGAGGCTGGATCGATGCTCGGATAGCTGGCCTCGCCATCCGAGAATTCGCCGTCGATGTAGTGCTGGAAACGCCGCATGGTCTTACTCCTGAAATGCTGGCATGACCTCGGTGATGAAGCGCTCGAGCGACGCCTTCTTGCGCTCGAAGCTCATGCCGGTGTCGATCCAGAAGGAATATTCGTCATAACCGAGCGCTTCATAGGCCTTGAGCCGGTCGATGACGGTCTCAGCGTCGCCAACGACATTGTTGGTGCGCATGACCTGATCCGACAGCATCGCGTTTGCCCTGACCTGTTCGTCCGGGATCCGTTCAATCAGACCCTGGGTAACCGGCTTCTTATTCTTGAACCAGGCGAAGAAATAATTGTAGTAGACGCTGAGTTCATGGGCGGCTTGCGCGACATCGTCCTCTGACGAGCCGACATAGGTGTGACGCAGCAACATGACCTTGGGCCGCTCGATCTCGGGATTCTTCGCGCAGGCATCGTTGAAGCGCTCCATCAACGACTGAACCTCGTCGTCGCCCTGCCAGAGCGGCGTCACCTGAACGTTGCAGCCGTTGGCGACCGCAAATTCGTGCGAGTTCGGATCGCGCGCTGCCACCCATATGGGCGGGTTCGGCTTCTGCAGTGGTTTCGGCGCCGACGTGGTCGACGGAAACTTGAAGAATTCCCCGTCATGCGCGTAGTCGCCGGCCCATATGCCTTTGACCGCCGGGATGAGTTCGCGCATGCGCTGGCCAGCACCCCAGGCATCGAGACCGGGCAGCAGACGCTCGTATTCGAAGGAATAGGCCCCGCGAGCTATGCCGATGTCGAGTCGTCCATCGCAGATGATATCGGCCATGGCCGCCTCACCGGCGAGTTTGATCGGATGCCAGAAGGGGGCAATTACTGTTCCCGTCCCAAGCCGTGCCCGCGATGTGCGGCGCGCCAGATCGGCAATGGTCACGAAAGGGTTGGGCGCAATGGTGAAATCCATGCCATGGTGCTCACCCGTCCAGATCGCGTGCATGCCGCCTTTGTCGGCGATCTCGCAGAGCGCGACGAATTCCTCATAGAGGCTCTTGTGGCTTTGGCTGGCGTCGAGCCGTTCCATATGGACGAAGAGGGAGAATTTCATGCTTTTGCGTCCTTGGCTGGAATTGGGTGTACAGTGCCGCCGGTCTCGTCGCCGAAATAGACTCCGAAATTGCCGATCGAGCTTTCCATCGCAAAACGGTTGACGATATCGGCAGTCGAACTGGTCTTGAACTTTGCCGCAACCAATGCGTCAGGCTTCAGGAACCTGCCGCCGGCAGGCTCGCCCTCTCCGGCAACGGCGTGATAGACAATGTGCTGCTTGCCGTCGCTCTTGCCCTCATAAACCGAATAGAGAAAGCCGATGCTGACCTTCAGCCCGGTTGATGTCTCCAGGTATTTTTGCAGTGCCTCGGTCGGGCTGCCGTCATGGGCGTCGACGCTTGGCAAGGAGAGCACATCCTCGCCGAGCAGCAGAACTTCACCGCGCCGCTCGACAACGGCCGCAAGTTCCATATTGCCTTCGCTTGCCGCGGACACTGCCTTGCTTGCGAGCGTCGGCGTGAAATAACCGCCACGCGCATAGCCGAGACCGTTGCGGCCGCTATTGTCGAAAGCTTCGATGCGCCCCATCAAGATGACGTGGTCGCCAGCCTCGATGACCTGCTCCATGGCACATTCGAACCAGGCCGCCACGCTCGAGAATATCGGGCAGCCTGCCGATCCCCTCGCCCACTCGACCGCCGCAAATCTATCCTCGACCGGTCGCGCAAAGGTGTTCGACACGTCTTTCTGCGTTTCCGAAAGCACGTTGATCGCAAAATGCTGCGCTCCGGTCATGATGGCGAAATTGCGTGACGTCTTGGCAAGGCAGACGAGGAGAAGCGGTGGATTGAGCGAGACCGAGGTGAAGGAGTTCGCCGTGAAGCCGATCGGATTTCCGTCCCCGTCGCAGGCGGTGACGACAGTCACCCCGGTCGGAAAAGCCCCGAATGCATCTCGCAGCGCTCTTGGGTCGACAGTCTGGATTGTCATCGTTCATCCTCCCCGAACGACAGCCACTCAGCGAGCAGCGAATTTACGATATCAGGCGCGGTCAGGTTCACCATATGACGATGGCCTTCGACGATGCGGGCATAGCCCCGCGGCGCAAGCCCTGCCATTTGCGTTGCCATCAAGGGCGTCGAGTTCGGATCATCGGACCCGGTCAGAAACAGGGCCGGACCAGCCACGTCTTTCCAGCCGTCAGCATAGGTCTCGTCTCCGCCCGCGAAGGCAGCGTAGGCAACGGCATATCCCTGGGGATCGACGAGGTTCAGCCATTTTCGTGTCAATTCACGCGCAGTGACGCTGTCCGCATCCTCGCCGAACCAGCGGGCCAGAGGGCCTTCCTTGTCGACGCCCGATACCGGAATGGCCGCGGCGCGCGAAAGCACGGCGGCCTTTGCCTCGGGGTCACGCCTGTAGACACCGTTGAGGTAAGCGACGCGGCTGATACGCTCGCCAAAGGTCGCGGCTGCCCCTCCCGAAACCAGTGCGCCCATCGAGTGCCCGGCAACATTTGCCGGGCCGATTGCCATCTCGTCGAGAAAGCGTCCGAACCAGGCGACGAACTCCTCGAGCCGACTGCCCACCGGCAGCTTTGCGCTTTCCCCATGTCCCGGCATATCGACAGCGATGACGCGATGGCCTGCAGACAGGAATGCGATCTGCGGAGCCCAGGCCTCAAGCCGCATGCCGACGCCGTGAATGAGAACCAGCGGCTCGCCGCTGCCGGCCTCATGATAGGCCGTTCCGCTTGCCGTCGTCTTTCGGGGCAAGGCACCGGCGGCGTTTGTTGCTGCAGCGGTGCGTGTGGTCGATCCGGCCGTCAGCATCTCAGAGCCGCTCCCTCAAACGCCCGCAGGATTGGCAACGTCCTGCCCCAGGTCTTTCAGATCCTGGTAGCGGTCGCCGATGCGGTGATGCGGGCGCCCGCCTATCGAAGCCCCGAGAGCCACGACGATCTCGTCGGCGGCAGGCGCGTCGGGGATCGACGTCTGGATGGTCAGGTAGTGCGAACGGCGGCCCTCATCGTTCTTGTCCATCAGCGGGATCATGATCGGCGCGTTGGCAGGACCGCGTGTGTTGCAGAAGGCGAGATAGGACTTGGCGCCGACGGCCTGGCGATAAAAATTGCCGAAGCGCAGCGTGTGGATGAGCGCCGACCCGTGTTCGATCTCGCCGTCCAGGCCGACGACAGCGGACTTTCCATATCCTTCGACAGCCTCGCCGGACCCGACCGCATCGATGATCATCTTGGTCAGCAACTCGCCGAGCACTGGAGCGCCTGCGTGAATTTCGGGCTTGAGGTCGTCGACAAAGCCGCGCCCTGCCCAGGGATTCTTCACGACCGCAAAGGCGGTAAACAGCTTCAGCGGAACCGCCGCGGCCTTGCCGCCTTCGATCAATGTCGTTTCGATCTGCAGTCCCGTCTTGCGAATTTGAATGGCCATCGAACACCTCATCTCTCAACTTCGTATTATGGTATACCATACTATATGAGTGTCAAGTTGGCTCCTGCATGGATGCAGTTCAGGCCGAGGCGGAGATTTTCAATTTGGCACGCGTGCGCTCTCACGCTTCGAAAGCGCCTCTTCTTTCAGCTTATGGTCGGCAGCCACAGACCCCGCGACGGCAGCGCCGAAGGCGCACGACAAGTCCGGAGGTCACGATTGTCCCAGTTCATATGATGCCGCCTTATGTATTATTTATTATGGCATACCATCACATTGAGCAAAGTTGGGTGTCAAGCTTGGAGTGCGGAGACTGCTAAATTCCTAGGAATATGATTGCGCTTACTGGAGTGACATCGACAGATGTTCGGTGCAGGCGCTTTGCCATCCGCCTGCGACGAAGGCCACAGCGAGTCCGCCGCGCCTAGTCGGCAGGCTTCTTCGCCGACAGCACCGCTTCGGCAATCGCGCTCGCGGCGGCGACGTGATCCATCGCCGCCCGGTAAGCCCCCTCGCCGTCACCGCGGCGGATGGCGTCCACGATCTTCGACATCTGCAGCGGCCCTTCGATGCCGCGCCTCTCCGTCTTGATCGTCATCGAGCGCAGGTGGTTTATGCGCACGGTGAGGAGATTGACGACACCCCAGGCAACGTTCCTGTCAACCATCGTGAACAGCGTATGATAGAAGGAAGAGGTGTTCGTCAGCACAGCCGACATGTCGTTATCGCGGTAACTGTTGCGTATCCCGGCCAGCGATTCCTCCAGCGCAGCGACGATCTCGGGGCTGCGGCGCTCCGCGCACAGCCGCGCCGCCATGCCTTCCAGCGCGCCACGGATCTCATAGATCTGCTTGGCTTCCTCGATGTCGAGCTGCGCGACGATCGGCCCCTTGTTCGGCAGATTGGCGACAAGCCCTTCCGATTCCAAATGCCTCAGAACCTCGCGCACGACTGTTCGGCTGACGCCGAGCTGGGCGCAGAGGTCACGCTCGACAAGGCGATCTCCGGGACGGAAATATCCGTTGACGATCGCCTCGCGGACCTTGTCGAGCGCCAATTCCCGCAAGGTCTTTGCAGGACGCTCAACTCTGATTGCGTCCTTCAGAGCACCGCTCATTCTGTACCTCAGTGTTGGACTTTGCACGCTCAACTTCCGCCGCGGCAGCCGAATGCAAGAATCGTATTATGGCGTACCAGATACTGTAGCTGTCGGCGGCCGGCAATTCAACAAGCGCCGTGCCGACCTATAGGGCCGCGCGTCTTTCAGACGTGCAAAGGATGCTGTAGCACTTAGATCTGCTGCTCTAGAAGTCGCGAGCTAGCCTCTTGAAACAATCTCCTCGACCACGGCCTTGGCCTGCACCCGGATATCCGGAACGGCCGTGATCTCCCAGAATTGCCCCGCCGTCAGGGCGCCGACCGCGAATAGTCGGGCAGGCGAGATCCGGGACGAGGCTATCACCTCGGAAGCGGCATCCACCTGGATTCCAAGGCCAAGAGGATCGGGGACGATCAACTCAAAGCGGCTCATTTCCTTCAAAAGCGGTGAATGACTGATCCCGGCCCGCTCCATTCCCGTGCAGTTGACGAGCCAGTCCGCCCTGATCTCGGCGATCTCGCGCGTCGATCTGACCCTGTAGCTGGCAGCAAGCCGCCCCTCCTCGGCTCCGAGCGATTTCAGGAAGCCCGCGTGGAAGCGAACGGTTCCGTCTAAGACCAGCTTCTCAAACCTGTCGAACACGTCAGGCGCGACCCGGTGACGGTGGATGTTCCACCAGGGAAGCGCATGCCTGAGGAAGCGTGCCCGCTCCTTGTTCGAAAGCCGTTGCCAGAGAGCCTGCGTTGCAGGCCTCAGGCCGTCCATCACGGCTCGCCAGTCGGTAACCGTCCTGCTCTTCCCCCGCAGGGTCTTCAATATGCCGCTGATCGTCTCCGGAAGCCTCTCGACGTCGATCGGCAGAGGCACCGGCGGCTTCCACGCGTGTCCGAGCGGTGCGAGCCCGCGCCGCGAAAGCACATCAATCTTGCCGCTGTGGCCATGGGCGCGAAGTGCGAGAACCTGATCGATCATCGTCAAGCCGGATCCGAGGATACACACCGCATCGGATGGTGCGACGCGCCTCAGCCACGAAAGCCGCCATGGGTTCTCGATGATCCGCGATCGCAGCGATGGCGGGACGTCATCCGGAGCGACCGGAAGGCTCGCGTTACCGACGCCGAGGCAGAGCACCACGTTCTTCCCGGCAATCTCGTCACCATTGCCGAGATGGAAGGCCAGTGTGCTGCTGTAGCGTTCCACGCATCCCGCCGCCTTGGCTTTGATGAAATCGACCCGGCAACGGCCGTCCCGCTTTCGAAGCAGCCGTGCAAGCGTGTCGCGGACATAAAGACCGTAATCGCTGCGCGAGGCGAAATCGCCTGCCTGCGTCAGGCGGCCATGGCTTTTCAGCCAGTCGACAAAGTCGTCGGGTTGATGCGGTAGCAGGCTCATGCGGCCGGCGGGAACATTGAGGCGATGGAGATAGAGCTCCGTCCGGTACGCCGTCCCGCGGCCGAAACCGGGATCGTCGCCGACGACGGCGACCTTCGCCGAAGCGGGAAGCTGTTCGATGAGATTGCAGGTAACCGCGATCGCTGAAAAACCGGAACCGACGACGATAACATCATATGTCAAATGCATTCTCCCTGAAGCTCAGAACGTCATCGAGACATGTCGTCATTCAAGCCCCGTGTCGCTCACCGGTCCCTGCTGATCGCACGAGCGGCAGAATCACGAAAACAATTATCTCTATAGTCTATAAATATAGTTTGTTATTTCTCCCGCTAGCCCCTTCCCGACCATTACCCTTTTGAGGGTGAGATCAAGAGCCGAGCGGCTCTGAACAAAGGGGCTCAAGATGAATTTCAGGAATTTGGTTGCCGCAATCGCCGTCGGCGTCGGCACTCTTGCAACGGCTGTTGTCGCTGAAGCGGCGGACAAGAAGGTCGTCGTCGCCTATCAAACCGACGCCTTGCCGTCTTCCGTGGCGATCGCCAATGGCGAATTCGCCAAGGAAACGGGATACGACATCGACTTCCGCAGGTTTAACTCCGGCGCCGAAATCTTTGCGGCGATTGCTTCCGGTGACGTCCAGGTCGGCTATGTCGGCTCGAGCCCGTTTGCGGCTGCGGTATCACGCGGGCTCGAGGTCAAGGCCTTTTACCTCGCCTCCATCTCGGGCATCGACGAGGCTCTCGTCGTCCGTAACGGCTCCGGGATCGAAAGCCTGAATGATCTGAAGGGCAAGAAGCTTGCTGCTGCGCCGGTGTCGACGGACCACTATCAGCTTCTGGCGCTGATCAAATCGCTGGGCCTGACCGAAAAAGACGTTCAGGTCTTCGCAATCCCTCAGCCTGAGATCGTCGCCAGCTATAACCGCGGCGATATCGATGGCGGCTTCGTCTGGGATCCGGCGCTCACCGAACTGAAGAAGAACGGCAAGGTTCTGGTGACCTCCAAGGAGGTGGCAGATAAGGGCGCGCCGACATTCTCGGCCTGGGTCGCGACCTCGACGTTTGCCGCCGACAACCCGCAATTTTTGAAGGGTTTCGCTTCGGTCATCAACAAATACTACGCGTCCTTCGCGTCGGACAAATCCGCCTGGGGTCCCGACAGCGACAACGCCAAGTCACTCGCCAAGCTTCTCGGCGGCACAGCCGACCAGCAGGCATCGGCCCTGAAGAACCTGACGCTACTGACACCTGATGTCCAGGCATCGGATGCCTGGCTTGGCGGCGGCGAAAAGGCCGGTGCCGGCAAGATCCTCAAGGACACCGCATCGTTTCTGAAGGAACAGGGCAAGGTTTCCGATGTGCTGGCGAATTACGGCGCCTTCGTCACCGCAGACGCCCTCGCCGGCGTCAGCAACTGATCCTCCCCAACGCCGGCGCGGCTTGCCGCGCCGGCGTCGAACCTGCGAGCGGCAACATGCTTAAAGTCGATCACGCCAGCGTTTTCTTCGCAGCCCGCGACGGGCGGACCGTTCACGCACTCGATCGCGTTTCCTTCGATATTCCCGAACGGGGCTTCGTCGTTGCGCTCGGAGCGTCGGGATGCGGCAAGTCAACACTTCTCAATGCTATCGCCGGTTTCCTCCCGCTTTCGGATGGCCGGATCACCCTCGATGGCCGCGCGGTCGAAAAACCCGGCGCGGACCGTGGCGTCGTCTTTCAAAAGGACTCGCTGCTACCTTGGAAATCGGTTGTCGACAATGTCGCGCTCGGTTTGAAATTCGCCGGGGTCAAGCGCAAGGAGCGCGAAACCCGCGCGCTGGAGCTTCTCCGGCTCGTCGGCCTCGATGAATTCGCCGGCGCTTTTCCCTACGAATTGTCGGGCGGCATGCGCCAGCGTGTCGGTATCGCACGGGCTCTGGCGACAAATCCCGACATCCTGCTCATGGACGAGCCGTTCGGCGCGCTCGACAGCCTGACGCGCGAGCAGATGCAGGAACTGCTGGTTTCCATCTGGGATAAAACGGCAAAGAAGATTTTCTTCATCACGCACTCGATCGAAGAGGCCTTGTTCCTGGGCACGCAGGTGCTGGTCATGTCACCGCGACCGGGCCGCGTCGTGGCACGCTTCGATCTCGATTTCGTTCGCCGCTTCGCCGAAACCGGCGACGCCCGGTCGATCAAGGCGTCGCCGCAATTTGCCGAGCTGCGCGAGGAGATCCGCGCCATTCTCCACAGCACCGAAGACCTCAGGAGCGCCGCATGAGCGACATAGTGCAGGCCCCGCCGATTGCGGCGGGCAGAGAGGACCGCCCGGTCAAGCTGGTAAAAATGGCAAGCTTCGGAGCCGGCGAGAAATCGACGGTGGCCATCAGCATTGCCACGGCACTCGCCATCCTTCTGCTGTGGTGGCTGGTATCGGCGCTCGGTGTCGTCCCACACCTGTTCCTGCCGCGTCCAGACGAGGTGCTGACACAAATCGGCGCCATTTATCGCGACGGTTACGCCGGAGCGTCACTGTCCGAGCATGTTTTTGCGAGCTTGTTCCGCATCGTGGTCGCCGCTCTCATCGCCGTTTCCGCCGGCATCCCGCTCGGGTTGCTCATGGGCCTGAATCGCTGGGCAAAAGGGGTGCTCGACGCGCCGATCGAATTCTACTGGCCGCTTCCGCCACTCTCCTACCTGCCGCTGATGATCATCTGGCTCGGCATTGGGGAGACGTCGAAGATCACGCTGCTGGTGCTTGCGATGTTCGCGCCGATCTGCCTCTCGGCCCAGGCCGGCGTTCGTTCGCTGCCGATCGAGCGCGTCAATGCCGCACGTTCGCTGGGCGCGAGCCGGCTGCAGCTCTTCCTTGATATCGTCCTGCCGTCGGCCCTTCCCGAGATCCTCACCGGTATCCGAATTGCGCTCGCTGTCGGCTGGGGCACGCTGGTCGCGGCTGAATTGATCGCATCCACGCGTGGGATCGGTTTCATGATCATGTCGGCTTCACAGTTCCTGGCGACCGACGTCGTCTTCGTCGGCATCGGCATCATCGCGATCTGCGCATTCACCTTCTCGGCCGCCATTCGTTTTCTCGAGGCGTTCCTCGTGCCCTGGAAGGGCAAGCTCTGACCAAGTGGCGGCAGGGATGCCTATTCAATGGCTTCCTGCCGCCGCGTTCAGCCCGTGTATAGCGACAAGCTCGGCTGCGACCAGCTTCTGAAGCCGCCATAAATTGCGGTCCCTGATGCCGCGTTCCTCCAGATGCTTCACCGTCAGATACAGATATTCGGCGCAGGAGCCCATGTGTCCGCAGGCTCTCGCAAGCACCTGCGCCACCGTCTCCAGCGGCAATTTGCGGGAAACCCGCTCGCCCTTCGGACCAGCCCAAAAGACCAGCGCACGCACCAGCCCATGCGCGGTCGCGACCGGGATCCAGCGAACCGTCGCAGCGTCTTCGATCGTGCCGACCTCACGGCGGATCAACCGCCTAATCTGGCCAAGGCGATCATCATCGGCAAGCCTGAAGACAATGCCGTTGCAACGTCCACCGCGGTCAAGTGCCATCATCAGGCCCGGCTGTGCTCGCGTTCCCCGCCAGCGGGTCATCTGCAGACAGAAGGAGCGATGCCACCCTCTTGTTGCGCCATGCTGCGATTCGACGGCATCGAAGTCCGGCTTCCATATCAATGATCCATAGGCGAAGATCCAAAGCGGCGCGCCGATAGACTCATCGAGAAGCCGGTTGGCGAGCATCTCCACCTCTGCTTCGGTCAGCGGTGTTCGGTGTGGCTCGGGGCCTACATCGACCGCAGGGCGAAGGCTCAGCGATACGAGCTCGTCCGTTAGAGCCATTCTTGATCCGGTCATCAAAAGTTTGCTTCCCCGGACCGTCACCAGCTTATGCTCCCGCATATCCGTCATGCGTCAGTGCACCGTAAATCTGGCCGCATCGGCCTGGCGCCGCTGCAGGCTGCGTATCAGCATCGCGGCCTCCCTGACGATTGCCGAAAACGTCGCATCATCGGCCTCTGCGATCCTTCCCGTCATCTCGCGGATGGTCGTCGTCAAATGAATGATGGAATGGCGATGCTGCGCATCTCCCGATCCTATTTCGGCATCGGCCATGGCGAGCAGCGCCTGCACCAGCCGCTCCATGGTTTGGCGGCGCCTGGTCCTCGGGTCGGCATTCGGATCTTCGCTAAGGCGCAGCAGGTCGGCGACAATGTCGGACATTGCGATTCCAATCACATTGCAAAGGCCGGGGGCATGGAAACGACATGCCTTCGACCGCGCGTTTGCGTCTTCAAGCCCTCCAGCAATCGGTAGCCGTTGCGCCAGCGGCCAAAGCCGCTGGAGACATTGATGTGTCCGGCAAGGCCGATATTCCTGGTCTCGGCGTTCCACAGGCGGCCGAACAGGGTCAACCGATCGACCGTCATGTAGGCATCGTTCATGCTGCCGACGACGATGCTTGGAAAAGGCAAAGGCGCCGTCGGCATGGCGCCAAACGAGATAAGCCCCGGATGCAGGTTTTCCGTGGCCGGCAGATCGCATGGAGCAACGAGCAATGCCCCTTTGACGCGCCGCGCCGCACTTCGCCCGGCCAAGCGGGCGGCAAGCAGGCATCCGAGACTATGGGCGACCAGATAGGCCTCGCCGGCCTCTTCAAGTGCGCCTTCCAATCGCAGCAGCCAACTGTCAAGGTTCGGATGATCCCAGTCCTGCTGGGCGACGCAACGACTGCCCGGCTGATCCTGCAGCCAGTGCTGTTGCCAATGCCCTTCTCCCGAGCCGAAAAGCCCGGGAAGAATAAGTACATCGATCATCTGACGGCATCCTCTCTGAAGCTGCGCGTCGGTCCTTTTCCCGATCGGGGCAAACATCTGACCTCACTCATCAGACCAGCCCGATCACCAGGGCGAACAGGAATGTGAAGGAGCTGACGATCGTGCAGATTCCGGCCGCATGCCTGAAATGCGACATGACGCTGCCTTCCGCTCTTCTCGCACCGTGCCGACGCAGGTCGGTCTCAACGACAATCGCCATCACGCCGTTCTCCTCAATACCAAAGGCCGGGCATGGTGCCCCAATAATGGAGTTCGTATTCGCGGGCGGACCGGTCGCGCTCGTCGTCCGGCATGAACAATCCGTTTACAGGCTCCCGTGCAGCGGGCGGCTTCAGGCCGAGGATCCGGCCGATCGAAAGCTTCAGCCAGAACTGAAAATCAAGCTTCATGCGAACCTCCTGTCAGGAACCGGTATTCTTCGGCTAGAGCATTTCCGTTCGAATCACGGAAGTGCTCTATCTCTTTGTTTTCATGCAATTCCGGACGCAAAACCGCTGTGCACTTTTGCTGGAATTGCTCTACGAAATCAGCGAATGACGTTGTGCATTGGCGAGAAGAACGTGAAGCGATGCCGTCGGTCCGTAGAGCATCAGCAGGCGGTTCTCCTCGCGTTTCGCGAGACGATATCGTCGGGCGAATTCGAAGACGCTCCACAATTGCTCGCTTGGCCCCGGCCTTTCCGCATCGGTGATCGTTGCTTCCTGAGATCGAGCCATGGTCACGATCCTTACTCGGCTGCCGCCAGGGCCGGGTTTGCGCCCGGAAAGAACGCCGCCAATTCGCCGATCACGTCGTTGATCCGGGCTAAAAGTGCGTCGGATGAAACCGCATAGTCTGTGAAATCGCGATCGGACGCATAGACGGCGGTCGGTAATGTGTGAGCCATGAAAAACCCAAACAGCGGCCGCAGTTGATGCTCGACCATCAACGCATGCCGGTCACCGCCGCCGGTCGCCGTGATGATGATCGGCTTGCCCCGAAGTTCGTGCGGGTCGATCAGGTCGATGAGGTGTTTGAAATGGCCGGGATAAGAGCCCTTGTAGGTTGGCGAGCCGATGATCAGGGCATCGGCCCGCACGATCTCGTCGACGACATGCCTGGCCTGCGCGTCGAGATCCTTGCGCCACAAGGCGCTGCCCAGCGACGGACCGACATCATGCAGATCATAGCTCTTGCTCGTAAATCCGTATCGAATGCTTGCACGTTCGGCGACGTGCCGCACAAGTGCCAATGTCTTCGATGGACGGTTGAAGCTGCCAGCGATGCCGACGAGTTTGAAACCTGACATGGTTTTTCCTCTCTTTGCGTTGCCTCAACTATTGTCTACAAAATTGATAGATTAAAGGAACGTGCGTCTCTCCTTCTTCGCCTGGTTGAAAAAAACGTTCGCCGCCGCTCCGGCACGCATAAGCTGCATGGCGATCGTCACAAGGGATCGCCGGTCCAGCGACCGCTTCGACCTCGCGTGCGGGAAGACGGCAGGAAGGGGAAATTGTTCGGCTTCTTTTGGAGACGCTGGTGTGGGCGGCATCGTGATGTCGCGAGCCTGGCGAGAAACTCGTACAAATTGCTCGCCATAAATGGCTTTGCCGCAAGGTCGAATATAATTGGTATAAGATTTCCGGTTCAGCGGAACGATTGGATGACAAGCCCTGCCTTTTCCTCTGCGGAAAATATACGCTTCTTATAGATTTTAGCGGGAGCTTTTCATGCCAGTGCAGACGGCTGATGTCATCGATTTCCAGGCCTACCGGCAATCTCGCAGCAAAGATGCGCCCGATGCGCTGAAGGCGGCCGCGCCCTTATCCTTTGCGATGCAGCCGGTTCTGATGTGGGTGCCCTATTGGGGCTTTGTCCCGGTCATGGCAATGGGCATTGCGGGATATGGCGTCTGATCAAGCGCTTCTTCCCGACGGCGAAGCGAGAGATGCCGCCGAAGAGATCACGGTTCAGACAGGACAGAATTTGCGGCGCATTCGCACCCGCCGCGGCTACTCCCTGGACCGGCTGGCAAAGATCGCCGGCGTCAGCCGCGCCATGCTCGGGCAAATCGAGACGGGCAAAAGCAGCCCGACATTGAGCATTCTCTCGAAGATTGCACTTGCTCTCGGTATTCCCTGCGCCGCTCTGATCGCCGAACGCGGCGACACCTCGATCATTACAGTACCGCGGGCAAGATCGAAGATCCTCGCCTCTTCCGAAGGGCGCTTCCGGACACGGGCTCTTTTCCCCTTCGAAGGCGAAAGAAAGGTGGAATTCTACGAGCTCAGGATCGCTCCGCACCATACCGAAAGTGCCGATGCCCATCAGCATGGAACGGTCGAAAATCTGGTCGTTGCTCAGGGCACCGTCGAAATCATCGCCGGCAAGCAGGCACCCCATATTCTGGGTGAAGGCGATGCCATCATCTTCGATGCAGACGTGCCGCACATCTACCGCAACATGACGGGAACGGAAGCAATCCTCTACCTAGTCACGACCTATCTCGAAGACGTTCGCGTCTGACACAAAAAGAGCCCCCGTCTCCGGAGGCTCTTGGTCGTTTCCTTGAGAGGCGGATGGCTCAAGCGGCCATCATGCAGCACATCATCATGCCGCCGCAGTTCATCATCATCGGCATGCCGCTGGACATCATACGCTTGCAGCATTCCATGAACATGTCCTTGTCCATGCCTTCCATCGGCTTCATTTCGCAGACCATGCCCTCGGCAGTCATGGTGCATTTCATGGAGCCCATCATCATCATCGGCATGGAGGCCATCATCGGCATCATCGCGCCGTTCATCATGGGCATGCCTGACATCATCGGGTTCATCATGGCGGGCATCATGTTGTTCATCATCGGCATCATGTTCATGGCGGGGTTCATTGTCTCTCTCCGATCAATATCGTGGCGTTTCGTGTTTCGATGAAACGGGAGATAAAAGAACCAATTGCAGCAAACAATGTAAAAAAATCTTCCCTTATATTTTCCTCCAATAGAATGGAACGGTTTCGATGGGAATGTGCAATCTTGCCAAGATAACGGAATTCCATCCGCTATCATCGCCCGAGCGGGACGATCGTTCTGAACAGTCTCCCTGAATACGCCAGGAGAATTAAGTCCCCCACGCCATTGTGAGGGACTTTCTGAAAGTCTGGCGTTTCCGAACTAAGTTTCCGATATCTCGACCGACAGATCCGGGCCGAGCGCCTGCAGGAAGCTAGCGGCATCGAAAATGGCTGCCGGCGCCTTTGCGCCGATATCGCGGATGCGCCCCGAGAGGATACGCTGGACCGCTTCACAGATGATCGGCGCCGTGACGGCGTAGATGTCTTGTCCCTGTGCGACAATCTGACGGCGCACGTCACCCTGCGTGACGATCACTTCTACGGCAAAGCGCTGCGCCGAACGCCCGGATTCGTCGACTGCCTGCGGCGGAGGCGTCGACGAGTCGCGGACATCCCGCAGAGCGACTGTGCTCAAGAAGGTGTGCAGTTCCTTCGTCCGGACGTGCCGGGCGATCAGCGGCACTTCCGAAAAGGGAAGCTCGACGAAAGTCTGCCGACCGAACGGGGCCGGTAAAGTCGACACCCTTTCAGCAGGCGGTTGAGGCACCGGCTCCAGCTGCCCACCGCTGACGGCCAGGCGCCGTGCAGTGTTTCTTTCTCCGGTAACGCGTGTGCCTCTCGTCGGGAGCCAGCTGTCGAGCGCAACTCGAATTTCGATGTCGTCGGCTTGCTCCCACTCGTCCATGACAGCTGCCACGAGCAGGTCGGCCAAGCCGCCATAGAAACCCATGGCCGGGATGACGGCTGTGCCCGCTTCCCGGGCCGCAACCTCATGCCTCTCGAACGTGGCCTGCACACTCGGTTGCTCGGCCGTCACGTCGAGATAATGAATCCCCGCTCGCAACGCGGCACGCACCACTGCGTCGGCGGTGTCCATGAACGGGCCGGCGCAGTTGATGACCGCCGCCGCGCCGGCTAGCGCCCTGTCCAGTTCCCCGTCATCCTCGACCGCTGCTTCGCGGCATTCGATGCCGCGCTCCGCAAAGCCCGCAGCCGCCAGCCGCTCGGCATTCCGTCCAACCGCGATGGGCTGGAGACCGCGCCGCAACAGTTCGGCTACGACAAAACGACCGGTATGGCCGTTCGCTCCCAAGACCGCGATAGATTGGGACGTCTCCGTGATGTCGGCTTCGTAAATGGTCATTGTTTTCTCCATCGCTACAGACCTGTCTGTACCCAATAAAACATACAGGTCTGTAGCGTGTCAATCCGTTTGCTGTTATGCTGGCGACATTGGAGGTACACGAATGTCGAAAAGCGCAACGAACTCCCGTGCCTCTGGCGGCAACGAGGTGCGGGATAGGATTCTCGAGACGGCGTCGGAACTCTTTTACCGGCGCGGCGTGCGTGCTGTCGGTGTCGATCTTGTGGTCGAAAAATCCGGCGTCGCCAAAACCAGCCTCTACCGCCATTTCGGCACGAAGGACGACCTCATCGCGGCCTTCCTCAAGCGCGAAGACCTGGACTTCTGGAGCACCTGGGATCGCGTGACGGAACAGCATTCGGACGATGCCGAGGCCATGCTCGATGCACATTTTGAGTGGATCGGCGAACGGGTCGGGCGGGAAAACTACCGAGGCTGTCCGCAGATCAACACCGCAGCCGAATTTCCCGAAGCGGATCACCCTGCCCGCAAGGTCGCCGAAGCCCACATGCGCGAGATGCGGCGGCGTCTGAAGACCATCGCCGAGGGGCTTGCGGTTGCCGCGCCCGATCGGCTCGCCGGTCAACTCGCGGTTCTGATCAACGGCGCCTTTGTCAGCATGCAGCTCTTTGAGCCCGGCGAGGCCACCGGTTTGCTCCGCGATGCAGCGCACGCCCTGATCGCCGCCAGCCGTAGCTGATCACACTGGACATCCGCTGAAAGTACAAATTGCAGAGCTGTGAAATGGGCAACAGGAAGCCGCAAGACAGGGCGACTGAGCAGCCCCCAAATCCCGGCTTTTCAAACATTATAGTGCCGGGTCCGGCTCAGGTAGAAATTTTAGGAATGATGAGGATGCGTCGGATCGTCGTGCGGCTTCAGGAAAAACCGGCGCGCAATATCCCAATAGCCATTGTAGACAAGCCCGCCATTCGACCGGACAAGCGTTTCGCGGTTTTTGCGATAGACCGCCGGAAGGCGATACCAGGAGATGCCCGGCCGGCGGTGATGGAGAACGTGCAAATTGTTGTAGAGAAACAGCAAGCCGAAGAGATGGCTGTTTTCGACGATGGCGGTGCGTTCCTCATGGCTGTCGGCATATCTGTGCTCGGCATAGGATCTAAGCCGCGTCATCGCAGCACCCGTATAGACGAAAGCAAGATAAAGCCAAAGCGGCATACCGCAGATGACGGTCGCCCAGAAAAGAACGGCGGCAACGGCGATGCCGTGCACACCCCATATTCGCCGTCGTCCCGGTTCGTTCGCCCGTACCAGCTGCCCTTCCTGCCCAAGGAAACTCAAAAGCATCACCGCAGGGCCGATGGTCAAACGGCCGAACAGGGTGGTGTTCCACCGTGCCAGCAACCTGCCGGTCGCGCCGAGCTGGTCCCAGGTGGCCTTGGTAAAATAGGAGGATTCCGGATCTTCGATCGGATCGGTCAGATATTCGTCGCGATGATGCTCCAGATGGCTTTCCCTATAGATCGGATAAGGCAGCCACAGCGACAGCGGTATCGACCCGATCGCGTCGTTTATGCCTTGGTTTCCCATCGGATGGCCGTGAATGACTTCGTGCTGAAGGGATCCATGCCAGGCAATCAACCAGCCTCCGGCGATCACGGCCATGATCAGCGGCAATGATTGCCACCACCAGGTGAGCGCAAGAAATCCGCCATGGATGACGAGTGCGAGAATGACGGTCGGCCATTCCGTCGAACGCGACGGAATAATGGCTTGCGAAGTCCTGTCGAGCATGCGTGTGATTTTTCCCCATCAACCACACCAATCTATCGCAGGGCATCAGCGATAGAGAATAAAGCCTATCTATTTTGTAGACTTATTTGAAAAAATCCGTCTCAATCCGATCGGATTGCTCGCTCGAGTCTAAGGCTTGTCACCACGAAGATGGCGTTCAAGGAAGGGCAAATTGTCCTGTCCCCAATAGATCTCGCCATCATAGACATAGGTGGGAAAGCCGAAGACGCCGCTGTCGCGCGCATGCACGCGGTCTGCCGACCATTTGTTCTGGACATCATCGTCGGCTTGTCGCCGGAGGAGTGTTGCGCCGTCGAAACCCGCTGATGTCACGATCGCCTCGCGCACGTCGGGCTTGCCGATATCCCTCGCCTCGCTCCAGAAGGCATGCTGCAGGGCGCGGGCAACGCCGATCCAATCCTGTCCGTCGAGATAGGCCGCAATCACGAAGAGGGATGCCGGCGTCGGATCGCTCAAATCCGGGCGATGTTCGAGCCGCAGTTCCTTGCCGCGCACGCGCGCCCAGCGCTTGAGGTCCCGCGTCCAGTAAGCGCGCCGGATCTCCGGGCGATTGCGCGAAAAGATACCGCCATTTTCCTCGACCACCGTCGTCAAATAGGGCGTGATGACGACGTCGTTCTTTGCCGCAAGTTCGGCGAGGACGTCGAAGCCGATGTAGGACCAGGGCGAGCCGATAGAAAAGAAGTACTCTACTGATTTGGTCACTGATGCATGTTCCCTACGAGGTGATTGTTCTGGCATCGAATGGTCGACGGCATTTTCAGGAAGCGGATCTAACTTCGGATTGGGCTTTCCATCCGAGTTCCGGTGCGATCAGCGTCACGAAGTCGTGGAGAATCTGTCGATACTCCTCGTGCTCGAACTCGTAAGGGAGCTCCAGCCTCAACTCGCCGACCTCAGGCAAGATCGGATCGGCAAAAAGCTGCGCCAATATCTCGTCCGAGGTGCCGACGACATCACGGGCGAACAGGGTGCGCCGCTCGCCCTGCGGTGAAAGGGTTCGCTCATAACGGCCATCGGCATAGTCTCGATACCGGCGCCGCGTTGCGGCATCGGCGCTATCGAAAGGCACGATGACGCGGCCCAGCGCGACCCGGCGCTGCGTGCCGGCGGCGCGATAGGTTTGGATCAGCCGCGATTGCGCGGTGAAGAAATCATCGGTCCCCTCGCCCGTTATCACATTGCCGGTCAACAGGTTGAAGCCATTGCGGCCGGCCCATTCGGCCGAGCGCTGCGACCCGCCGCCATACCAGATCCGGTCGATCAGGCCCTTGGCATAGGGCTGCAGCCGTGGCCGCTGCGGGCCGAAGGGCGTCTTGATCAAGGTCTGCTCGTCGCCGAGATAAGTGCCACGCAGATTGTCGGCAAAGCGCAGCACGCGATCATGCGAGAAATCGTAACCCGTCCAGTCGCCGTCGAAGACAAGCGGAGCGATCAGCTCGGCGTGCAGCGGCCGGCCGGCGCTGACGCCGATATTCAGCCGCCCGCGCGACAGAACATCGACGGTGGCGAGATCTTCGGCCAGCCGGTAAGGGCTCTCGTAACCGATCGGGATGACCGCGGTTCCAAGCTCGATCCGGCTGGTTCGCTGCGTCGCCGCCGCCAGGAAGGCGCTCGCGGAAGAGATTCCAGGCTCCAGGTGCCGCTGCCGGACCCAGGCACTGTCGAAGCCCAGATCTTCGCCATATTGCAGCTGCTCAAGCGTCTGCTCCAAGCCCGACAAAGGATCGCCGTCGGGATAATTGCCGGGTGTGAGGAAGCCAATATGGCTGATGGATATGTTGCCCACGCGTGCCATCCGATGATCAGTATTTCGGCAGGCCGGGCGGGTTGGTCTCGGATGCCGGCAGGGCTTCCTCGGAGAGATGCCAGTGGTCGAGTATCTTCGCGTAGGTGCCGTCCTTGATCAGACCGTTGGTGGCAATGGTAAGCGCATCGGCCAGTCCGCTTCCTTTGCGAGTGGTGATCGCGACGTCCGAGCGATCCGGCCAGCCGGCGCTCAGCGTGCCGACGCGTTTGATGTTCTTGTCGCGCGCGGCGATGAAGACGAGCTGTGCATGCGGCTGGACGATGACATCGGCCCGGCCGGAACGCAGCGCGAGAAGGCTTGCCGCCTCGTCGTCGTAATATTGCAGCTCGATCGGTTTCAGACCCGCTGCGACATCTTCCTCGCTCCATTTCACCAGGATACGCTCCTGGTTGGTGCCGGCCCCGACAACGATCCTGAGGCCCGCCGCATCCTTGGGCTCCTTGATCGAGGTTACAGGACTGTCGGATTTTACGAAGAAACCATGCAGGCCCTGGCGGTAGGTGGAAAAATCGAATTTTTCCTTGCGCTGCTCGGTGACCCCAACATTGGAGATGACGGCATCATACTTGCCCGAGGCGAGGCCGAGCGGCCAGTCGATCCAGGCGACCGGCACGATCTCCAGTGTCAGGCCAAGGCTGTCGGCGATGGAATAGGCATAATCGGGATCTGCCCCGACCACGGTCTTGGCATCCGTGGCATAGGTCGCAAGCGGCGGGCCGCCGGGGCTGACGGCGATGGTGAACTTGCCAGGTGTGACGAACTTGAATTCCCTGGGGATTGCGGCAATCGCCGCATCGTTCCTGGCGGCGTGAAGCCGGCCTGGCTGCTCTGGGCTGAGGTCGAAATCCTCGGCTGCATGAGCTGCGCCGAAGAAAAGGGCCGACGCCATGGCGGCGATCAGCAGGGTCCGGAATGCCGGAAAGGCAATCATCGTCTTCAAATCTCCAAATTGTCAGGCAGGAAAGGCCGGCAGCATTGCCGCCGGCCCAATAGGGATCGATCAGGAGCCGCTCTTCGGCAGGCCCGGTGGGTTGGTCTGGGCCTTGTCGATCGCCTCGGGACCGAGGTTCCACGTATCGAGGATCTTCCGGTAAGCACCGCTGGCGATCAGGTCGTTGACGACATCGGTCAACGGCGCGGCCAGGCGGCTGCCCTTGCGCGTGGTGACGGCAATTTCTGCGGTGATCGGCCAACCGCCGCTGACGGTGCCGACGAGCTTGGTCTTGCCGTTGATCCCCGCCGAATAGGCCTGCGTCGCGTTCACGCTGAAGACGGTGTCTGCTCTGCCCGACTGAACGGCAAGATCCTTGACCGCGTCGTCATCATAATATTGCACCTCGATAGGCTTCAGGCCGGCGGCGACATTCTCACGATCCCATTCCAGCAGGATCTTCTCCTGGTTCGTGCCGGCATCGGTGATGACCTTCAGACCGGCAATATCTTTCGGCTGCTTGATCGAGGTGATCGAGCTGTCGGACTTGACGTAGAAGCCAAGCTCGTCCTTGCGATAGGTCGAGAAATCGAATTTCTCCTTGCGTTCTTCCGTGACCGTCACGTTGGAGATCACCGCGTCGAACTTTCCAGAGGTCAGCCCCAGGGGCCAATCGGCCCAGGCGACGGAAACGAGCTCGAGCTTCAGACCCAGGCTGTCGGCAATCGCCTGGGCCAGATCGACGTCGTAACCGATAACCGTCTTGGAATCGGAGGCATAATCATGCAGCGGAAGATTGCCGCTCGAGCTGATGCCGACGGTGAAGACGCCGTTTTCGACGAACTTGAAGTCCTTGACTTCGGCAATGCGCTTCTCGTTCTTTTCCACCCGCAGCCGGTTGGGCTGCTCGGGGCTGAGATCGAACTTCTGCTGCGCCTGAGCGGAACCGAAACCGATCGCGGCAATGGTGACGGCTCCCGCTATCAGAAGCCTTGCCCTATCTGTAAATGTCATGCCCCTTCTCCATTTCATCTTTAGGTTGTGGTTATTGTTATTCGGCCGGAGCAGCCCGTCGCGGCCCGGCATTTCGCCAGCGCTATTAGGCGCTAGAGAACCTTGGCGAGGAATTCCCGCGTACGGGGATGTTCCGCTTGTGCGAAGATGCGGGCCGGCGGGCCAGCCTCCAGGATGCGGCCGCTTTCCATGAAGACGACCGTGTCGGCGACTTCGCGGGCAAAACCGACCTCATGGGTGACGATGACGAGCGTCGTGCCGGTGCGGGCAAGTTCCTGGATGACGTCGAGCACTTCGCCGACGAGCTCCGGATCGAGCGCCGAGGTCGGCTCGTCGAAGAGCAGTACCTTCGGGCGGAGCGCCAGTGCGCGGGCGATCGCCACACGCTGCTGCTGGCCGCCGGAAAGCTGGCGCGGATAGGCGTTGACCTTGTCGCTGAGGCCGATGCGCGCCAGCAGCTCCTGCGCCAGTTGCACCGCGTCCTCACGGCCGATGCCGCGAACCTGGATCGGCGCCTCGATGAGGTTTTCGAGCACGGTCAGATGCGGAAAGAGATTGAAGCTCTGGAAGACCATGCCGATATCGGCGCGGCGTTTGAGGATATCCTTCTCCTTGAGCTCGTAGAGCGTGTCGCCCTTACTGCTGTAGCCGACGAAATCGCCGTCGACCGAGATGAACCCCTCATCGACACGCTCCAGGTGGTTGATAGCGCGCAGAAGCGTCGACTTGCCCGAGCCGGACGGACCGAGGATGGCGGTCACGCTGCCGGCGGGCAGGCTGAGCTCGACATCATCGAGCACTTTCAGCGAGCCGAAGCTTTTGGAAATGCCGTGAATGCGCACCGCGCCGCCTGCGGCCCGCAGCGTCGCCGCATCCCGGAAACCGATCTTGCGCACGGTGTCGGTCACCGTATCGAGGACAGGCAGCGGAGGGCGGAAACGCTCGAAAAATGACTGAAAGGGCAACGGCGTCGGATTGCGCACGGCGCCTTTGGAGAAGTAGCGTTCGATATAGCGCTGAGCGATCGACAGCACCGTCATGATGATCAGATACCAGACGGTCGCAACCATCAGCAGCGGAATGACTTCGAGATTGCGGCGGTAGATCACCTGGACCGTATAGAAGAGCTCCGGCAGCGCCAGCACGTAGACCATGGAGGTGCTCTTCGCCAGTCCGATGAGTTCGTTGAAGCCGGTCGGCAGGATCGAGCGCATGGCCTGCGGCAGCACGATGCGGAAGGCCTGGCGGCGGCGCGGCAGACCGAGTGCTGCGGCGGCCTCCAACTGTCCGTGATCCACCGAGAGAATACCGCCGCGCACGATCTCGGCGAAGAAGGCCGATTGGTTGAGCGTCAGGCCGAGAAAGGCGGCGGCAAAGGGCGTCAGCAGCTGCACGGTGGGATAGTCGAGGAAGACTGTATCGGTGAAGGGAATGCCGATCTTGATCGTTTCATAGAGGTAGCCGAGATTGTTCAATATCAGCAGCAGCACGATGACCGGGATTGAGCGCAGCAGCCAGATATAGCCCCAGGAGAGACTGGAGAGCAGCGGCGACTTGGAAACGCGGGCAAGCGCCAGGGCCGTTCCGAGGATGGAGCCGGATATGGCGGCAAGCACGGTCAAAAGCAGCGTCCTGCCGAGACCGACGAGGACTGGTTCGGCAAAGAACCATTCAGCAAAGACGCCCCAACCCCAGCGCGGATTGGTGAAGATGGAATAGAGCACGGCGACGATGACGATGGCAGCAAAGATCGTGCCTGCCAGGCGGCCCGGATGGCGCGCCGGCACGATGCGGTAACGGGAATGATCCTTCGATTCTGCCGTCCTGCTGCCGGCGTCGATGCCGGCGAAATCCGTCGTCAGTGCCATTGTGCTTCCCTTTTATGATTGTCGGTCTTTGCCGTTTTCAGAAATTTGCACCGGCCACGCGCAGGCGCGGCTCGGCGTCTTCGGGAGCAGGCTCAGCGAGATGGGTGATGTCCTTCTCGAAGGGCAGGCTCTTGTAGATCTCGGGATCGGCTGATGTGTCGAAGAGAGCGGTGTAGCCGTAGTTCAGATAGAGGCCGACGGCCTCGGGCTGGCGAAAGCCGGTCGTCAGATAGATGCGGGAATAGCCCTGGCGAGCGGCCTGGGCCTCCAGCTCCACCAGCACCTTGCGGGCAAGGCCCTGACGGCGCAGATCGGAGCGCGTCCAGATGCGTTTGAACTCGGCCGTGCGGTCGTCATAGTTCTTGAAGGCACCACCGCCGATGGTTTCACCATCACGGATCAACAGGAGAAAATTGCCCTGAGGCGGCGCAAAAGCCTCAGGAGGATAACGGTTGAGCTCGGCCGCAGCACCTTCGGCATTGAAATAGTTGCCGTAACGGCTGTCGTATTCGTAGATCAATTCATCGATCAGCGGCTTGGCGCGCGGGTCGAGAGGGCTGGTATAGAGAAACGTATCGCTCATATCGTTCATCACCCGTTGTCATCAGTGAGGAAGGTTTCGGCGAGCCGCACCCAGTAGCGGGCGGCCGGCGCGATGATCGCGTCGTTGAAATTGTAGTGGGCGCTGTGGAGAGGAGCGCTGTCGCCATTCCCGACGAAGAGATAGCTGCCGGGATTTGCCTGCAGCATGAAGGCGAAATCCTCGCTTGCGGTTCTCGGCCGGAAATCCTTCTCGACCGCCGCCGGGCCGAGTGCGTCGTAGGCGACGTCGCGGGCAAAGGCCGTCTCTGCAGCATGGTTGATCAGCGCCGGAAAGCCGAGGCGGTAATTCACATCCGCCTCGGCGCCGAAGCTTTCGGCTTGGGCGCGTGCAAGTGCGGGAATGCGCTCTCGCAACAGCTGGCGGACCGTCTCGCTGAAGGCCCGCATGGTGAGCTTCATCTCCACACTTTCGGGGATGACGTTTGAGGCGGAGCCGGCATGGATCGAGCCGACGGTCGCGACCGCCATATCCTGCGGGTCGACATTGCGCGAGACGACGCTCTGCAGGGCGGTGATAAAGGAGGCCGAGGCGAGCACCGGATCGACGGCGCGGTGCGGTTCGGCGCCGTGGCCGCCCTTGCCGATGATCTTGATCACCGCCTGATCGACCGAGGCCATGGCGGGGCCGCTAACGAAGCCGAATTGTCCCGCGGGAACACCCGGCCAGTTGTGCAGCCCGAAGACCGCATCGACAGGAAACCGTTCGAACAGGCCTTCCGAGATCATCTTGCGGGCGCCGGCGCCGATTTCCTCAGCGGGCTGGAAAATCAGCCGCAACGTGCCGCTGAAATTGCCGCTTTCGGCGAGATAACGCGCGGCAGCGAGCAGGATCGACGTATGCCCGTCATGGCCGCAGGCATGCATGACGCCAGGGTTGCTGCTGGCATAGGCAAGACCGGTTGCCTCCTCGATCGGCAGCGCGTCCATGTCGGCGCGGATGCCGATCCGCTTTTTCCCCTCGCCGCGCCTGAGGGTGGCGACGATGCCGGTTCCGGCAATGCCCGTCGCCACCTCATAGCCCCAGGAGGAAAGGCGGGATGCCACAAGCTTGCTGGTCCTGAGCTCCTGGAACGCAAGCTCCGGATATTGATGCAGATCGTGGCGAAGCGCGATGATCTCGTCGAGATAGGCGGCGATGCCCTTGTCGACCGGATCGTTGCTGCGCGGGTTCTGGGCGATGATGTTCATGACGGTTCGTCGGCGCCTCAGGCGCCGACAGCCTTTCCGCGCTCGACCTGATCTGCGCCCGCCGTGTAGCGGCTTTCACGGAAGGGCAGACCCAGATGGTCGCGCAGCGTCTCGCCCTTCAGGACGGGATCGAAATAGCCGCGCTGCGTCAGGATCGGCAGAACGTATCTGGAGAAGTCGTCGAAGCCCTCGGCGATGACAGGGAAACCAAGGATGAAGCCGTCGGCAGCACCATGGTCCACCCAGCGGATGATCTCGTCGGCGATATGCTCCGCCGTGCCGATGAAGGGCGTGCGCGGCGTTGCGGAATCAAGCGCGACCTGGCGGAGCGTCAGGCCCTTCTCGCGCGCCGTCTTCTTGATGCGGTCGGTGGTGGCGCGGAAATTGTTCCTGCCGATATCGCCGAGTTCGGGGAACGGCGCGTCAAGCGGATAGACACTGAAATCATGATGATCGAAGAAGCGGCCGAGATAGAGCAGTGCCTCCTCTGTCGTGACGAGGTTGCGGATCGCCTGATACTTGGCTTCCGCCTCTTCCTGCGTCGCACCGACGATCGGCCCGATACCCGGATAGATACCGACTTCCGCGGCACTGCGGCCATGGGCAATCACGCTGTCCTTGAGCTGTCGGTAGAAGGCCTGTGCTTCTTCGAACGGCCCGCCATTGGTGAAGACCGCGTCGGCATGCTTGCCGGCGAGCCTGATGCCGGAATCCGAGGCGCCGGCCTGGAAAACGACGGGTTGGCCCTGCTTGGAACGGCCGATGTTGAGCGGCCCCTCGACTCGGAAGAAACGGCCCTTGTGGTTGAGGCGATGCATCTTCGTCTTGTCGACAAAGACGCCGGTCTCACGATTGCGGAGGAAGGCGTCGTCGTCCCAGGAATCCCACAGGCCCTTGATCGCATCGATATAATCCTCGGCGATCTCGTAGCGCAGTTCGTGTTCGGGATGTTGGCGGCTGTAATTGCGCCCCGAGCCTTCGAGCGGCGAGGTCACCGCATTCCACCCTGCCCTGCCGCCGCTGATGAGATCGATCGAAGCGAACTGGCGGGCGATGGTGAAGGGATCGCTGTAGGAGGTCGAGACCGTGCCGACGAGGCCGATCTTCGAGGTCGAGGCGGCGAGCGCCGAGAGAATGGCGATCGGCTCGAACCGGTTGAGGAAATGCGGAATGGACTGCTCGTTGATGTAGAGCCCGTCGGCGACGAAGGCGAAAGCGATGCCGGCCGCCTCGGCCTTGCGCGCCGTCTTGACGAAGAAATCGAAATTGACGCTGGCATCCGCCGGTCCGCTTGGATGTTTCCAGGCATTCATGTGCCCGCCGGGACCTTGCAGCATGATGCCGAACGTGACGTGTTTCTGAGCCATGGGATCAATCCTCCTTGGAAACGATCAGGCGACGAGGGAAAGCCGCTCCTTGGCGAGCAGCTCGATGGAAGCCAGGCGCTCGGCAACCGAAAGCGCCGGCGTGTCCAGCACGAACTCCTTGACCCCATAGCGGCGGTGAAGTTCGTCCAGCTCCTTGCGGATCTGCTCCGCCGTGCCATGCAGCACGCTCGGCACCCTCTCCTCGATGCGGTAATCGGTGACGCCGGCCTGGCGGGCAAATTCGGCCGCCTGCTCCTCGCTGCCGACATTGACGGTCTGGCCGTTCGGCAGGAACACCTTGACGATGCGCAGATTGCCGACGCGCTCGCGGGCATAGTCCTCGCTTTCGGCGGCAAAGGCGGCGAGCGCCAGGATCGGGCGCTTGCCGCCGGATGCCCGCTCATAGGCCTCGAAGGTCCTGCGCAGATTGTCAGGATCGCCGTTCAGGTGACCGGCGAAAACGAGTTCCCAGCCCTTCTCGGCAGCGAGTTCGGCGCTTTCGACGCTGGCGCCGAGCAGGAAACGCTCAGGCGCAGTCGGCGGGAAAGGCGTTGCCTGCGCGCCGTCGTAATTCGGGTCCGCAGCGAGATAGATGTTGAGATCGGAAAGCTGGCTCGCGAAATCCGGCTTCCTGGCCGGATCGACGGCAAGCTGCAGGGCGCGCGTCGACAGAGGAAAACCGCCCGGCGCCTTGCCGACACCGAGATCGACGCGGCCGGGCGCAAGCGATGCCAGAAGATTGAAGGTCTCGGCAACCTTATAGGCGCTGTAGTGCTGCAGCATGACGCCGCCGGAGCCGATGCGGATCCTCGATGTCCTGGCGAGAAGATAGGCGATCAGCGCCTCCGGCGCGGAGCTCGCCAGATTGGACATATTATGATGCTCGGCGACCCAGAAACGGTGATAACCAAGTTCCTCCGCCCGCCCGGCAATCTTTACCGTCGCCCGCAGCGCATCCGCGGCCGTCAGCCCCTGTTCGATCGGGCTTTTGTCGAGAAGACTGAGGAGGTAGGTCATGGCACCACGATCCGATCCTTGGTTGCAAAGTTTAGTCTATAAAATCAGTAGACAAACTCAATTATAAGAAATGACATTCTCTTTCGAACGCGTTGAGTGAAAAAAAGCGGCCGCACCCAAGATGGAAAATCGGATGCTAGGAATGTGTCTCCCAGCCACCGAAAGGCTTCTTTCAATCGACCACTTGATGGTCTATATTCTGGTCGAAAGGGAGTAGCCGCATGAAGCTGTCAGAACAGGTCAAGCCGATCAGCTATCTCAAGGCGCATGCGCCCGAGATCATTCGGACATTGAAGGATAATCCGCAGCCGGTCGTCATTACCCTTCACGGGGAGGCGAAAGCCATCCTTCAGGACGTCGGCCAATATGAAGAAACCCAGGAGACACTGGCGCTCCTGAAGGTACTGGCGCTCACCAACCGGCAAGTCGAGGAGGGTAAACTGCGCCCTGCTGCGGAATCCTTTGCGCGCATCCGCAAACGTCTGGCGGACAGCCAATCCTGATGCCATATCGTGTTCTTTTCGCCGAGGATGCGGAACGCGACATTGAAGATCTCTATCGCTTTATCGCCGGTCGCGACGGCGCCGAGACGGCAGAGCGCATTCTGACGGACATCGAGAGCGCCTGCGCCGAGCTTGAAGAATTCCCCGCCCGCGGAAATATTCCGAAGGAATTGGCGGGGATCGGAATTTCCGAATATCGGGAACTGCACCATAAGCCGTGGCGCATGATCTTTCGCATCATGGGCACTGATGTCGTCGTCTACTGCGTGGTAGATGGACGGCGCGACATGCAGAGTTTTCTGGAGCGAAGGCTCATCCGCGCTTAGCCACACGCTGCCCACACGGAGGCTGAACACTGTCCAACCTTCCGTCCGGCCGGCGCATTTGGCCGCAGAAGCGCCATCAGCATCAAGCCGATCGCGAATTCTCCGTTTTCGCTTCCCTGTCGGTCAAACCCTGGACGGCGAACGCAATGCTCACCGCGCGATTCACGGCCGCCGCAAGAACGGACATGTGGGTCTCGCCGGCATAAAGCTCGAATTCGGTACGCAATCCGTCGGCGGCCCCGTCTAGTCGCTCCGCCATCTCCCGCGCCAGGAGGACAGTCCGCTCCGTCTTCCTCTTCTCCAGACGCGCAGGGGCATCCTCGTTCCGGTACTGGAAGGGTGCCAGCTCATCGCCTTCGTATTCTCCGGCAGACAAATGCAGGAAGGGTGCATTTCCCGGTATGACTTGACGTTGCGCCTCATTCTTGAGGATTTCGCTGTTCTCCCAATAGATGGTCGGGCTGGCCGCAATCCAATTGGCAAACAGACCTGGACGCTCGAACAGGCCATAGAGAGTAAAGAGGCCACCGAAGGAATGTCCGAAAAGCGATCGGCGCATCGGATCCAGGATCACCATCTCTGCAATGCGCGGTATAAGCTCGTTCTCGATGAAATCGAGCAGCTTACCGGTCCCTCCGATGACAACCGGCGGACCGCCCTCAACGAAGGGCGGATAGGATTTGACCGGCGGAGGCCCCAGGTCCCAAGACCGGCGGAGCGGATCATAGGGCTCGTCGCACGGGTAGCCGATCGCCGCGATCACCCCCCAGCCGACATTCGTTCCCGTGGGATAAGGTGCCTGCGTGACCAAGCTGGCAACCGCGAAGGGGAAAGTGGCGTTGCCGTCGGTCATAACGAGAAGCGGCCATCCTTTCGCCGGCGGGCTCTCTGCCGGAATGGAAAGGAATATGCGATAGGGCTCGCCGCCCGCGGCAGGAGCCAGATCGAAAAAACACGTTCCGGGCATCGAATAGACGCTGGTAGGATTAGTCATGAGCATGTTTTCTGATCTTTGAAGAAAGGGATAGGGAAGGGAAACTGATGTCGGTGTGGTTCATCGGCGAGTTTCAGAGCTTTCCAGGTCGTGCAACTCTTGCTGATATCCTGACTTTCACGAAAGCGCATCATGGCGATCACGGTTCACGTTTACACAGGCTGATCTAACCTAGTTCCAGGCATGATTTGAAGACCCGAGGCTATCGCGCGGCGGTCCCGCTGTTCGATGGCCGGCCGCGACATTCAACGCGGGGTGCGATATTCCAACTTTGCAGAAACAGGACATTTCGACTTTGCGGCCACAAAGTTGCGGCTACAGAAAGATAAGGCGGAGCTTAAGGCATTGTAACATAATAGATATTGTGGTTCCATAATATGCATTGATGCCACTTTGCTGCGTCGCCAAGGCAGGCTCCATTTTCAACCGTAAGCAATACTTCTCTCTCGAGTTCAATTTTTCGGAGAGCAGACTTCAATCGCCAGACTTGCGCATCCCGGCCATGCGCATGCCCTCGATTAGCACTTCGATTCTGTGCGGGTCGATGGCATGTTGGCCACGACGGATGCGTGCGAGGTTGACGCCGGGCGAAATGCTCTCAAGCGCAGCAAGGTGCTTGCGCGCTTCATCCATGTGTCCGAGGTAAGCATTGGCGGCGATCAGCATCCAATGATTGGCGTCGTACCCTGAATTGACCGCTTGCGAGCGCATCGCCCAATCCAGTGCCTCCTCGTAGCGCCCTTCGGCCATACGGATATGCGCCATGCCGGTCAACTGCCAATGCGTCCCGAGTTCATTCGGGTTGAGCCGCAGCGCCCGTTGCAGATAGTCAGCGGCCTCGCCGAGATCGCCACCCAACAGCGCTCCGACGCCCGCTTGTTGCAGGACCATCGCGTTGTTGGGATTTTCCGAGATCGCCCGCCGCAGCAAGGCAATCCCAGTGTGATAGTCGCCCCTCATGTGGATCAGTACGAAGGCGCCATAGCTCAGCACCATCGCGTCGTCGCGGGCAATCGCCAGTGCCGCCCGGGCCACCGCTAGCGCACGTTCCGCATCGGCGTTCGACGCTCCGGGAAACTGCATGGCTACCCGCAACAGATAGGCTTGACCGGTCATCGCCAGGGCGGGTGCGAATCCCGGATCGAGGGCAATCGACCGCTCCAGCAGCACGATCGCACGCGCATTGGCATCGGGCCGCGAGACAAACACATCCGGCAATGCCTGTAGATAGAGATCGTATGCATCAAGGCTCTCGGGCCGCTCACGACGTGAGCGATCGATTTCGGCTCGCTGGATTTTTGGTTCGACCACCGCGACCACGCTTTCCGTGATCCGATCCTGTACGTCGAACACGTCCTCGAAGGCCCCGTCGAACTTGTCCGCCCATATGTGCGCTCCTGAAATTCCATCCACCAATTGTGCGCTGATGCGCAGCCGGTTGCCGGCTCGCCGGCCGCTTCCTTCAAGGACGTAGCGAACACCCAGTTCCTTGGCTATCTGTCGCACGTCGACGGCATGGCCTTTGTATACGAAGCTCGAATTGCGGGCGATCACCGCGAACGACTTGAAACGGCTGAGGGCCGTGATGATGTCCTCGACGATACCGTCGACGAAGTATTCCTGTTCGGGGTCACCGCTCATGTTTTCAAACGGCAGGACGGCGAGCGACGGAAACATCCCGTGGGCGACAGGTGGGATCGCTGGCGCGGGCGCAGTGTTCAGAGCATAAGCGCGCACCGGCCGAGCGATGTTCTTGAGTGTTTTCTCTCCCAAGTCGCGAAACCGCACGGTCACCCGGTCCCGCACGTCGTCGAACACCTTGCCCGAGATGCAAACTCCGCCTGGCTCGGCCAGTGCTTCCAGCCGCGTGGCGATGTTGACGCCGTCGCCATAGATATCGCTGCCATCCCCGATGACGTCGCCCAGATTGATGCCGATGCGCAGCACGATGCGGCGGTTCTCGGGCATTGGCTCATTGGCCTGCGCCATCTTGTTCTGCAGTTCGATCGCCGCGGTGACGGCGTTCACCGCACTGGCGAACTCCACGAGCACCCCGTCGCCCATCACCTTGACGATGCGCCCGCCATGTTCACGCACCGTGGGGTTGAGAATCTCAGTCCGAAGCTGCCTCAGTGCCGCCAGCGTTCCATTCTCGTCGGCACCCATCAGCCGCGAGTATCCGACGACATCGGCGACAGCGATGGCGGCAAGTCGGCGTTGGACGGGCAATTCAGCCATCTACGGTGACATCGCTTCAATATTTGTTTCCGCTAATGTTATTCTTGATGCCGGGAGAAGTCCAATAAAGCGCCGCTTATTCCGGCATTGAAGGTCATGAACTCGTGGAGGACGTCTTTGCTGAAAACCTGCGCCTCTCAGGAACTCCCCGGTCGCCCATTTGTTTTACATTCTGCACCACCCGGAAGTTTTCCAAGGTGCAGTCGGCGACAGTGGAACTGATCCATGGACATGACGCGCATCCGAGATCGCATGGTGGAGCACCACGTTACGCGTCGTGGCATTCGCGATCCAAGTGTGACCGAAGCGATGCGCACGGTGCCGCGCGAAAAATTCGTTCCTCCGGGCTCCGAGGAATTCGCCTATGAGGATGCGCCCCTGTCGATCGGCGAAGGCCAGACAATCTCGCAGCCGTTTATCGTGGCTTTGATGCTCGAAAAGGCCAAACTGGATGCCGGCGACACGGTGCTCGAGGTCGGAACAGGTTCCGGCTACGCTTCAGCCCTTCTGAGCCGGATAGCCAGGCATGTCTACTCCATCGAGCGCCATGAAATACTGGCGCTCGAGGCCAAGGAACGGTTCGAGAAACTGGGATACCGCAACATTGACGTTCGCGTGGGCGATGGCAGCAGGGGCTGGGCGGAAGCCGCCCCCTTCGACGCCATTATTGTTTCTGCGAGCGCACCAGAGGTGCCATCCGCCTTGAGGGAACAACTGGGGCTCGGAGGGCGGCTCATCATCCCGGTCGGCCGCGGTGATGGGCAGCGCCTGAAACGCCTCACGCGCACCGGCGCCACCGCATTCGAGGAAGAAGATCTCGGCGGGGTACTCTTCGTTCCCTTGATCGGCGAAGACGCCTGGACCGCTTCCCATCCGATGTATACGGCGACGGCCCCCTCATTGCCGGGAACGGTTGCCCCCGAGGCAAGCTCTCCGCAAGACGTACAGGGAGGGGGAATCGGAAAGATAGACGCATTGCCCACGCTGCCGGAAGGTGTGCTCGATCATAGCGAATTTCAGCAACGGTTCTGGGCTGTTCAACGTTTTTCCTGGATCGTTTTCACGCTTCTTCTGCTGACCTGCTTGCTGGGTCTGCTTGGAAGAGGCGGTCCGTTTTCGCGGCAAACACTCATACTGCCCGAAGGGTCCGTGGACTTTCCCGTCATCTCCCGATGGAATGCTCCCGAGGATATGACGGTGACCTTCACGCCGTCGTCCGAAGACAGGATATTCACGATAGATCCCGCCTTTCTTCAAACCTTTTCGATCCAAGGCGTCGACCCGCCCCAAAAAGCGACCTTCGCGCGCGCGGGCCGGATAGGCTACGTGTTCCCCGCCGACCCGGCAGGGCCGACGCAGATCGTCTTCCGTCTGCAAACTCAACTCCCCGGCCCTCTTCGCGCCACCATTGGCAT
Source organism: Rhizobium sp. PRIMUS64 (assembly GCF_023006465.1). Classification (NCBI taxonomy): domain Bacteria; kingdom Pseudomonadati; phylum Pseudomonadota; class Alphaproteobacteria; order Hyphomicrobiales; family Rhizobiaceae; genus Rhizobium; species Rhizobium sp. PRIMUS64. The sequence goes on from NZ_JALBGX010000010.1 coordinate 93,382, forward strand.
GGGCGGGGAGACCCGCACCCAATCCACTTTCATCTTTCCATGAGGACAGCACGGTGGATGCGGTATTACGCGGACTGGCAATCTATTTCACCCTGCTCGTGATCATCCGCTTGTCGGGAAGACGGACATTGGCCCAGATGACACCGTTCGATCTGGTGATCGTGCTGGTGATCTCCGAAACCACCCAGCAGGCGATGCTAGGCGATGACTTCTCGATCACCAACGCCGTCATCTTGATCCTCACACTGTTTACGACCGACATCGGCCTGTCTTACGTGAAGAGGTGGTGGCCTCGCGCAGCTCATATCATCGATGGCGTTCCAACCATTCTGGTGACGGATGGCGTCTACGACGAACGCGCGCTCAGAGGCGCCCGGCTGCAGAAGGAAGACGTCATGCAAGCGGCTCGAAGCCAGGAAGGCATCGAGAGCGTGGGGGAGATAAAATTTGCGATCCTCGAAGTAAGCGGCAACATCAGCATCATCAAGAAGCAGAAATCCGGCTGACAATTGACGACGAAGGAGACATCCAGAGTTAAGGGCATGAACTCTCTACCATTTTTGAGTTGATAGCCGCTTGGAATGCGCGTCAGAAGGATAGGTCGAGCACCCTGCCCTCGAACAGACGGTCCCGGGAGCCTTCGAGATGCGCCTTCATCAGTCTTTGTGCATCGTCAGGCCGGCCATCGGCGATCGCCTTGTAGATGGCGTTGTGCTCTTCGTAGACCTGTTCCAACCCTTGGCGAGGGCCGAGCAAAGAGAGACCGTGGAGATGCATGCCTACTGCGATATGGGCCTTCAGCGCATCGATCGAGGCCGTGTAATAATGATTGTTGGCAGCCTCCGTCACCGCGCGGTGGAAGAGAAAATCGGCGTCGGTGCGATGAAGCTGGTGGCTGGTCGCCTCACGCAGATCCGCAAGCGCGCTGGCGATCTTCTGAATGGCCTGCTCATTGCGGCGTTTTGCGGCAAAATAGGCCGCCGCCGGCTCGATCGTCAGGCGGAACTCGTAGCAGCGCTGGATGTCGGCGATCGTCTTGACCGGTGAATAGGCAAGCTGCGTCGTCGGCGATCCATGCGCACTGACGAAGGTGCCAGCGCCCTGCCGGGCATAGACCATGCCCTGATCGCGCAGGCGCGCCAGCGCATCGCGGACGATCGGCCGCGACACACCCAGCATCGAGGCAAGCTCATGCTCGCCGGGAAGGCGGGAATCCGGCGGATAATTTCCGCCGCGGATACGCTCGAGCAACTGGTCGAAGACGCGATCGACCAGCTTGACGGCCTTGCCGCGTTCGGGCTTGCCCGGTGGGCCGGCTTCCGCGTTCAAAGATTCGCCATTCACTTCAGCCACGTCATTCTCCCCGGCGGTATCTTACTATGCCGCCCGATTCCAAAGAACCAGTCTTAGCAAACTATCGGGATTGCCGAAGCCCCCCGACTTCACGGCGCACCGAAAATGCCGCCCGTCGGCTGCCGTGACTTCGAACCACGGCACGCCAGCTTCGATTTCGCCCTTCGGCACCAGCACCCTGACATCAAGCGCCTGGAAAACGGCAAGCGCTGTATCGCCGCCTCCGACCATCAGCATGTCAGGCCTCGTATCGTCGATGGCCGTTTTGACGCCAGCCGCAAAATGGCGGGCGACAAGTGTTGCATCGGTTGCCATATCGCCGGTGCAGCGCAGCAACGCCGGCAGCGCCATGCCCTCCCCGCCTTCGACCTGCCCCATCGGCGCGTCAACCACCATACGCAGAACGCCCGAGGCTTCGAGCCGGTCCATTTGGGTAGCGGTAATCGGGTCGCGCGAGCCAAAGGCGAACAGGGTACGCCGGGTCGCCGCAAACTCCGGCACCGATTGCCGCCCCGTCTCGCCGAGTTGACGGGCAAGTGCGGAACCCAGACCCCGTGCGCCGACCGCAAGCGTCAGCCGCCAGTCATGATCGGCAACGATCTGGTCGAGATCACTATCGTCCTCCGCATCGGCAACGGCAACATTGCCCGCACGGCCCTCGAACAGATCGGCGATCGGCAGTGGCTTGTCGACGCCGCGGCCGACGACGCAGCCTCTACAGGTCACACGCTCCTGATCGGGAATAGCGGGCGCCACGAGGATAGTCTCCAGGCCGAGCGCATCGGCCAGCGCTAGGCTTTCCGCCGCGACATTGCCCTTCAGCCGCGAGTCGATCTTCTTCATCACGACCGCGGGCTTCACGCCATGAAGTGCCGCGGTCGCGAAGCGGACCCTCTCGGCAGCTTCCGGTTCGCCGAGCGCGCGAGAGGCGGTATTGATAACAACAACGTCACAGCCAGTGGCGATCGCATCCTCTGCGGCCTCGACATCGACGGCGACCGCAACCGAAAGGCCGGCTTCGACGAAGGGCGTTCCGGTATCGAGCGCACCCGTCAGATCATCGGCGACGATAACGGCCTTCAGCGTCATGCGGTCTGTCCGGTGTTGACGGCGTGACAGGCGACGAGATGGCCGGGCTTCGCCTCCTTCCACGCGGGAATGACCTTGCTGCAGACATCCATGGCGATTGGGCAGCGCGTGTGGAAACGGCAGCCCGACGGCGGGTTCAGCGGGCTCGGCACGTCACCCTGCAGGATCTGGCGCTGACGTGTGCGCTCATGCTCGGGATCGGTCTCCGGAACGGCCGACAGCAGCGCCCTGGTATAGGGATGCAGCGGATTGTCGAAGAGTTCCTCGCGGGTGGCAAGTTCAGCGAGCCGCCCGAGATACATGACGCCGACACGGGTGCTGATATGGCGCACGACGGCGAGATCATGGGCGATGAAGAGATAGGTCAGCCCGTATTTTTCCTGCAGATCGAGCAGCAAGTTGATGATCTGTGCCTGGATCGACACGTCGAGCGCCGAAATCGCCTCGTCGCAGACGATGAATTTCGGCTGGCAGGCGAGCGCGCGGGCAATGACGACGCGCTGGCGCTGTCCGCCGGAAAGCTCGTGCGGGTAACGCTGGGCAAACCGCGTGGACAGGCCGACATCGGTGAGCAGCGTCGCCACCCTCTCCTTCAGTTCCGCCTTGGTGCAAAGCTTGTGGAAGAGGATCGGCTCGCCGATCGCCTCGCCCACCGTCATGCGCGGATTGAGTGTCGAATACGGGTCCTGGAAGACGATTTGGAGGTCACGGCGGAAGGGCCGCATCTGTTTTTCATCGAGCGTCGCGAGATCCTGGCCCTTGTAGACGACCTTGCCGCTGGTCGCCTTGTAGAGGTTGAGAATGGTAAAACCGGTCGTCGACTTGCCGCAGCCGGATTCGCCGACCAGGCCCAGCGTCTCGCCTTCCATGATGTCGAGATTGACATTGTCGAGCGCATAGACGGTCGCCGAACGCTCACCAAAGGCGCCGAGCTTGACGTGGAAATGCTTGACTAGGTTTTCGACCTTGAGCAGCGGTTGAGCACCCATCATGCGGCCTCCTGCATTCTCTGGACGACGAAACAGGCAGCGCGGTGATTGCTGCTGCCGCTCAGCGGTTCGAGCTGCGGCACCTTTTCGTGGCAGATGTTTTCGGCAAGCGGACAACGCGGCGCAAACGGACAGCCCTTCGGCCGGCGGCCAGGCTCCGGCGGCGTACCGCCGATCGAGCTCAGCCGGCTTGCCGGCGGGTCCGAGAGCTTCGGGATCGATGACAGCAGGCCGCGCGTATAGGGATGGCTCGGGCGGGCATAGAGCTCGTCGACCGGCGCATCTTCGACCACCGTGCCGGCATAAAGCACGGCGACGCGATCGACGAGGCCGGCGATCAGCGCCAGGTCATGGGTGATCCAGACGACCGACATGCCGAGCTTGGTCCTGAGATCCTTCACCAGATCGACGATCTGCGCCTGAATGGTGACGTCGAGCGCCGTCGTCGGCTCGTCGGCAATCAAAAGCTTCGGATTGCAGGCAAGGCCGATTGCGATCATCACGCGCTGGCGCATGCCGCCGGAAAGTTCGTGTGGATAGGCCTGCAGGCGCTCTTCCGGGCCAGGAATACCGACAAGGCGCAGAAGCTCAACCGCACGTCTGCGGGCCTCCGCCTTTTTCATTCCGCGGTGATAGATCAGCGGCTCGCAGATTTGGTCACCGACGCGCATCACCGGATTGAGCGAGGTCATCGGATCCTGGAAGACGAAGCCGATCTCGCCGCCGCGCACCTTGCGCAGCTCTCTATTCGACATCGTCTGCAGGTCGCGGCCGTCGAATGTGGCCGATCCCTTGGTGACTTTGATCTTGTTTGGCAGGAGCCGCATCAGGCTCAGCATCGTCAGGCTCTTGCCGCAGCCGGACTCACCGACGACGCCAAGGGTCTCGCCCCTGTCGACATGGAGATCGATGCCGTCGACGACGATGGCGGGGCCGTTGCGGCCATCGATTTCGACTGTGAGGCCCCTGACATCGAGCAGGCGGTTGGTGTTTTTCGTGTCCATCATTTGCTGCCCCGCGGATTGAGCGCGTCGTTGAGACCGTCGCCAAGGAAGCTGAAGGCAACCGAGGCAAGGCCGAGCACGGCCGCCGGAGCGGCGAGAAGGTGGGGATAGTGTTGCCAAACACGCAGGCCGTCTGAGATCATGTTGCCCCAGCTCGGCGTCGGCGGATTGACCCCGACGCCAAGGAAGCTGAAAGCACTTTCCAGCACCATCGCCGTACCGAGACCGGCGCTGACCGAGACGATCAAGGGCCCCAGCGCGTTCGGAATGACATAACGCTTGATGATGATCCAGTTCGACAGGCCGAGCGCCTGGGCCGCGGTGATATAGGGCCGGCTGCGGATCGACAGCACCTGGGCGCGGACGAGACGGGCGTAAGGCGGCCAGGAGATCAGCGCCATCGACCCGAAGACGAGAATGAAATCCACCCACATAGTTTCGCGGTAGAAGGGATTGAGGGTCGCGAGGTAACGCGCCTCCATCCATTTGCTGATTGGTGCCTTCAACGACGCGTTGATGACGACGACGAGCAGCAGGTTGGGAACCGACATCGTCACGTCGGTCAGCCACATGATGGCGCGATCGAACGGATTGCCGAAGAAACCGGCGACGGCACCGAGCACGAGACCGATCAGCACGGCAAAGACGGTGACGATGACGGCGACGAGGAAAGCGGTGCGCGTGCCGAAGACCACACGGCTGAAGACGTCGCGGCCGAGATCGTCGGTTCCGAAGAGGTGGCTCATCGACGGCAGGACGTTGCGGGCGTTGAGATCCTGGCTCAGATAATCATAGGGAGTGAGGTAAGGCCCGAAGATCGCCGTGAAGGCGAGGATCACGACGACGACAAGGCCGAAGATGGCGAGCCGGTTGCGCTTCAACCGATACCAGGCGTCGCGCCACAGGCTGACCGGCTCTTCGACGGTTTCGATGGTGGAAAGAGGGATGGCGGACATGGTCAGCGGCTCCTTCTTGAATCATTGGCGCGTGGATCGAGCAGCGGATAGAGCACATCCACCAGGAGGTTCGAGACCATCACCAGGAACGATCCGATCAGCGTGATCGCCAGAATGACGGGATAATCGGAATTGATCAGCGCCTGGACCGTCAACCGGCCGAGGCCCGGCAGGCCGAAGACGAGTTCGACGAAGATTGCGCCGTTGACGATGGTGATCATGATCAGGCCGAGCTGCGTGACGACAGGCGTCAGCACCGGCCGCAGGATATGGCGCAACGCCACGATGATCTCGGGCACGCCCTTGGCGCGGGCGGTCCGGACGAAATCCTCCGACAGCACCTCGATGACGGCGGCACGCGTCTGGCGAACGATCAACGCGATCGGCTGGAAGGAAAGAACGAGCAGCGGCAGCAGGATACGGACATCGAGGATGCCGCCCCAGCCGTAGGGCACGCTCGCACCCGGCAGCAGCACGATGAGGCCGACCATCAGCAGCGGACCGGCGACATAGGCCGGGATCGCCCAGAGGAAGAGTGCGGAGCCTAAAATCGCATAGTCGATGCGCGAATTCTGGTTCAGCGCGGCGATCATGCCGAGCGGGATCGCGACGACGGCGGTCAGGATGATGGAACAGAGGGCAAGCTGGAAGGAGACGGGTGCGGCGGCCGAGACCATCGCCCAGACGGAACGGCCCGATGTCAGCGAGTTGCCGAATTGGCCGTGTAGCAGGTTCCAGATGTAAAGGCCGAACTGGACGATGAAGGGTTTGTTGAGGCCGGCACTTTCGCGAATGGCTTCGATGCGCTGCGGATTATAGGCAACGTCGCCCGGCGCGCGCAGGAAGATCAGCTTGATCGGATCGCCGGCGCCATAGAAGGCCAGCGCGTAAACCGCCAGCATCACCACGAGAACGGACGGAATCCAGATGGCAAATCGGGTTAGCACGTAGCGCAGCAAGGCCACCTCCCACCTGTTGTTCGATGCGTTCCCGCTTTTGGCTGCGATCGCATCTCTTCTTCTTGAAACTTGCGCGAAGGCCTTGCGGCCTTCGCGCGGTTTATCGCCGACAGGGACGGTTTCCGCCGATCAACCGATGGAAATGTTCCAGGGTTCGACGACCTGCCAGTCAAGGTTCTTTTCCAGGCCCTTGACGTCCTTGGTGGCCCAGCGCGACATCGCCTGAGAATACCATGGAATGAAGGCCCAATCCTCGCGGAACGCCTTCTGAGCTTCCTGCGCGAGAGCGATGCGCTGCGGATCATCCGCAGCCTTGGTCGTCGCTTCGGCAAGGGCACTGTCGACCTTGTCGTTCTTGTATCCGCCGAGCTTGTTCTGGGCGTTCGACGAGGTCGAGGCGATGCTGCCTGCCAGATAGGAGACGGCATCCGGCACGCGTGTGCCGACGTCGTCGCGGAAGATCTGGACCGAGTTCTGATCCGGACCGGCATAGGAGTCCTGCTGCGGCTTCATGTCGACGGCAGTGATGCCGAGATTCTGGCGCCACTGCTCGGCAATGAACTGGGCGGCAGCCTGAATGGCTGGCCCCGAGATGCCGACGAAGAGGATCTTCGGCAGGCGCTCCGGACCGCCGTAGGTCGATTCCGCAAGCAGTTTCTTGGCAGCCGCCGGATCATAGGGATAAGGCTCGAAGCCGGAATTCTCCGCACCTGGAACCGAGTTGAGGATCTGATCGGCCTTCTTATGCGGCCCGTCGGGATAGGAAGCCTTGAACAGGCCATCGCGATCGACGGCCATGATCAGTGCCTGGCGAACCTTCGGATCGTCCATCGGCGCACGAGAGATGTTGAACCAGAAGTGCTGGCTGGTCGGGATCAGCGGGCCGGCGGAAAATTCCGGGCCGAGATCCTGAATGATGGTCGAGGTGATCAGTTCGGTATGGGCGTTGAACTCGCCCGACTTGATGAGCGAGGTCGCGGTGACATTGTCCTCGATCGAGGTGATATCAATACGGGCAAGCTTTGGCTTCGGTCCGAAGAAGTTCTCATTCGGCTCGAAAGAAAGCTTGCCGGCATCGATATCGAGGCTCGTCAACTTGAAGGGTCCGGAGAAGACCGGCTTACTGTCAGGCTTGTACCAGTCGATGATCTCCTCGCCGTCGCTGCCGCGCGACTGGGACGCCTTGGTGATCGGCGCGATGTGGTTTGCAAGGCGCATGAAGAAGATCGGGTCTGCAGCAGCCAGCGTCACGACGACCGTTCCCTCGTCGGGTGTCGCGACACCTGTGAGCTCGTTGCCGGAGCCGGCGGCGATTTCGGCGTAACCCTTGACCCTGCTCAGCACCTGGTCGGCGCGCTGGTTCTTGGTGTTCGGCATCGAGGAGACTTCCCACGACCCCTTGACATCGGCCGAGGTGATCTTGCTGCCGTCGGAGAAGACAGCCTTCGGGTCGAGCTTGAAGGTCCAGACAGTGTTGTCGGCCGATTCCCAGCTGGTGAAGACGTAGGGCTTGATATTGCCTTGGCTGTCGAAATACATCGGCGATGCCCACCAGATCGAATTCCAGCGGAACGTCCTGCCGCCGCCGCGCAGCGGCGACCAGTCCTGGTCGAAGGCCGGATTTGCGACCTTCAGGACCTGGCCTTCATCGGCCATAACGATGCGGGCATTCGTCCCGAATACGGTGAGGCCGACGCCGGCTGCAAGGCCGAGCTTCAGCGCGTTACGACGTGATATATTGGTTTTATCCGATTGATCAGACATGGCATTCCTCCCAGAGTGAATTCGGCAGCGCTCTCCCTGCACCTGCCAGGCGCAGCACAATCCGTTCCGTATCGTTCTCTCGTTATTGTAAATATGTCAACAAAAAATCGCAATTTCGATCCGAACAAAATTTTCCTCTAAAAATATATAAGTTATAACAGATAGATAACTTTTCGAAGCTCCATCACAGCATTTTGTCTTCTTGACAAAAGCGCGGCGATGGAAAAGTTCTTTGCACTCCATCGCGACAGACGAATGACAATTGGAATGCGCAGCCGGCCGGTTCGAACACGGATCCCCAGACAGGACGCGCCGAGGAGGGCGAAATGAGCCATCACAGGATTACAGGCGTTTTCAGCGCCTCCGCAACGCCACTGACGGCGGACAACAGGCCGGATTTCGCACTATTCACCGATCACTGCCGGCAGTTGCTGGCCGAGGGATGCCACGGCGTGGCGCTGCTCGGAACCACGGGCGAGGCCAATTCCTTCTCCGGAGCCGAGCGCCGCGCCATTCTGGAAGCAGCACTTGAGGCCGGCATTCCTGCTGACAGGCTTCTGCCAGGCACGGGCGTCGTCGCCATTCCCGAGACCGTGGAACTGACCCGGCACGCGCTGTCGCTTGGCGTCACCAAGGTGGTGATGCTGCCGCCCTTCTACTACAAGGGCGTCTCTGACGACGGTCTCTTCGCCGCCTATTCGCAGGTGCTGGATAAGGTGGCCGACACGCGGCTGCAGGTCATCCTCTATCATATTCCGCAGGTCTCAGGCGTGCCGCTGTCCATTCCGCTGATCGGACGGCTGATTGCGGCGTTCCCGGAAACGGTCGTCGGCATCAAGGAATCTGCCGGCGATTTCAACAACATGCAGGCGATCATCGGCGCCTATCCCGGTTTTTCGGTGCTGGCGGGCGCCGACCCGCTGTTGCTGCCGCTGCTGAAAGCGGGCGGCGCCGGCTGCATCACCGCAACCTCCAATCTCGTGGCGAATTCGTTGCGCACCGTCTACGACCACGTCCATGACGAGGCGCGCGCCGCCGACGTCGAGGCGGCACAGGCCCGCATCAATGCCTATCGCACGCTTTCCAATTCCTACGTCCAGATCCCGACCATCAAGGCGATGGTGGGGCTGAAGACCGGCAATCCCGCGTGGAAGCGCACGCGCGCGCCGTTGATGCCGCTCGGCGATGCTGACTATGCCGCGCTCGCCGAAAGCTATGCCAAGCTGCCTTGAGGAGATCCGCCATGAACTTCACCGGCCTGCCTCCGGAAGCCGTTCCGGCCCTGATGACCGGGGCCATCACCCCGCACCCCACTGTCGAGGGTCGCGCGGAGGCCTATCTGCCCTCCCCCTGCATCCAGAACCATGCCGCAAATCTCGCCTTTCTGCCCGACGGCACGCTGACCTGCGTCTGGTTCGGCGGCACGATGGAGGGCATGGGCGACATTTCGATTTACATGTCGCGGCTGACACTTGGCTCCGAGCGCTGGTCGGAACCTGAAAAGATGAGCGACGACCCGGAGAAATCCGAACAGAACCCGTTGATTTTCAACGCTCCGGACGGAAAAGTATGGTTGCTCTATACCTCGCAGACTTCCGGAAATCAGGACGGTTCTGTTGTCAAATGCCGGATTTCAAGCGATGGCGGCCAGACCTTCGGCCCGGTCCAAATCCTCTGCGACAGCCCTGGCACCTTCGTTCGCCAGCAGATCGTCGTGAACGGTCGGGGCGACTGGCTGCTTCCGGTCTTCCGCTGCGTCGGCCTGAACGGCCAGCGCTGGAGCGGCGATGCCGATACGGCAGCCGTGCTGATGTCGCGTGATAGCGGCGCGAGCTGGCAGATGCGGGATATTCCGGACAGTCTCGGCGCCGTGCACATGAACATCCTGCCGCTTGGCGGCGACGAGATGATCGCCTTCTACCGCAATCGTTTCGCCGAAAACATCCTGTCCAGCCGATCATCCGACGGCGGCGAGACCTGGAGCGCACCCGAGGCCGCTGACCTGCCGAACAACAACTCCTCGATCCAGGCCGCAATCCTGAATGACGGAGCAATCGCAATGGTTTACAACCATTCGAATGCCGCCATGTCGGATGCGCGGCGCCAGTCCCTCTATGACGAAATCGAGGGCGGCGAAGCTGAAGTGACCGCTGTTGTTGCGGGCAACCTCCGCAAGGCCGTCTGGGGTGTTCCGCGTGCGCCGCTGAGCCTTGCGATATCAAGGGATGGGGGCAAGAGCTTTCCGCATCGCGTGGATCTCGATACCGGCGACGGGCTCTGCCTGAGCAACAATTCGAAGGATTCGCTGAACCGCGAATTCTCCTACCCCTCGATAGTCCAGGGCGGCGACGGCACGCTCCATATCGCCTACACCTATTACCGGCGCGCCATCAAATATATCAGCCTCGCCACGCAATCCCTGCCCTGAGCAATACGGCAGCCGGAAAATTGTAAACCTGCGTCCGACCGCATGCGGCAAGATGCAGGATGGCAACGGCTGAGGGTTGACTGGCGGCAGAAATTGACAACAAGATCGGATTATTCGCCGCCGTCGCAAGATGATGGCCAGCCGTGCCTGGAATGCTGTTTTCATTCAATGCAGTTCTTATAACACATTGATATTCCTATCGATAGTTGCATGTCTACGCTAGCCTGAAGCGCGACAAGATCGCGCATCGAAAGATAAAAAATTCCGCCCTTTGGAATGCTGGCTTGACATTGATCTTACAACTTTACATTAAAGAAGGCGAGGATATTGCCGCAAGATCTTGCAGGGAGGACTGGTTCATGGCCAGCTTGGATTCGCCAATCACGATAGTTCGGCCGCATCGGATCGAATTCGGCGTCGGCACGGCGGGAAAGCTGGGCAAATGGGCTGATGAAAAGGGCTATCGGCGCACGCTCGTTATCTCCGATGCCTTCAACGCTTCGCGCATCGACGTGCTGGAGCTGAAGGGCGAGGTTACGGTCTTTGCCGACGTGACGCCCGAACCGGATACAGCCAATCTCGAAAAAGTCCTGGCGGCGGCAAACGCCGCCGAGGCCGAACTGATCGTCGGCTTCGGCGGTGGCAGCGCCATGGATCTGGCAAAACTTGCGGCAGTGCTTGCCGGCTCCACCCAGACGCTGCACGAGGTCGTCGGTCCGAACAAGGTGCACGGGCCGCGCAAGGTGGCGCTCGCCCAGCTGCCAACGACATCGGGCACCGGCAGCGAGGCCGGCATTCGCGCGCTCGTCACCGACCCCGCGACGATGGCAAAGCTTGCGGTGGAAAGCCTGCATATGTTGGCAGACATCGCCGTCATCGATCCGGCACTGACCTTCAGCGTCCCTGCCCGCACGACGGCGGCAACCGGCGTCGATGCCATGGCCCATTGCGTCGAGGCCTTCACCAACCGCAAGGCCCATCCGATGGTCGACATCTATGCGATCGAGGGAACGCGCCTCGTCGGCAAATATCTCGCCCGCGCCGTCAAGGACGGCAACGACGCCGAAGCACGCGCCGGCCTCTCGCTCGCCTCCCTCTACGGCGGTTTCTGCCTCGGCCCGGTCAATACCGCCGGCGGCCATGCGCTTGCCTATCCCCTCGGCACGCGCTGGCATGTGGCCCATGGCGCGGCCAATGCGCTGATTTTTCCGCATGTTCTCGCCTTCAATACACCGTCCGCGCCTCAGAAAACCAAGGCGGTGATGGAAGCGCTTGGGCGTGAAATCTCCGGGAACATCACCTCCGTCTTCGATGCGGCTTACGCCTTCTGCGCCGAACTCGGCATCGAGATGAAGCTTTCCGGCCTCGGCGTGCCGGAAACCGATCTCGACGCCATGGCCGACGACGCCTTTGCCATTCGCCGTCTGCTCGATAACAATCCGCGAGATCTCTCTCGCGCCGACATTCGCGCGATTTACGCGGCTGCCTTTTAAGCGGTAAGGTTTTTTAGAAGGGACTCGATCGATGGACAGGAATGCGAAAGTCGCCGTGACGCTCGGCGATCCGGCCGGCGTCGGCCCCGAGGTGATCGTCAAGGCCTTGGCAGCCCTTCCGAGGGAAGAGCGCCGTGATTTCGTGATCGTCGGCAATGTCGAAGCGCTGGAGCGCGCCGACCGCGTCACCGGCGCCGGGCTGCGGTTC